>NZ_JBSFNS010000161.1:0-14200 GCF_053587275.1 Amycolatopsis sp. NPDC003676 | reverse complement strand
AACCCCAATAAAATGCGTCCATGGGTTGGGGTGGTGATTTAAAACTAATCTTTCCCGCCTTGACAAGCACCCCCAGACCGTCAGCACACTCAAGCTTCGGGGTGCCCCACGCAACCACCAAGCGATGTCGCCGCCAGGCGACGAGAAGTCACCCCAAAACCTCCCTCAACCGAACAGCAAACTCCTCCGGTTTCCCCGCATACCCGCCCTCCCCGCCAAGAAACCCACCATGGTGACTAGGAAACACAGTCACCCCCACCCCCATCCGCGCGGCAAGAGCCCGCACAGTCCGCCCAGTAAACGTATCCCCAGTCTCCTCCCCCACCGCCAACACAACCCGACTCCCGGCAGCCTTCAACGCAGCAAGATCCGGCACATAATCAATAACCGGCCGAGACCGCGAAGACAACAACGGATCATCCCGCTTCCCGTCATCCTCAACAGGCAACCCGAACTGCCCAGGCTCAACCTCGGGCTGCGCGAAGAACTCCTCAGTAAACTCCCCAACCCAGCTAGTCATAGCGATAAACGCAGCCATCCCATACCCCCACCCCCGAGCCAAATACCGCTCAGTCACCCCGTCACAAGCCCGAGCAGCCGCCTCAACATCCGGCAACACCGCGATAACCGGCGGCTCATGCGCCACCAACGTCTCCACATCCCCCGGATACCGAGCCACCAACGCCAACGCAGTAACCGCCCCACCGCTACTGGCGAACAGATCAACGGCCCCCACTCCAAGAGCCGAAATCACCGCATGCACGTCCCCGGCCTGAACCTCGGGCCGATTCTCCGTCTCCCGATCAGATCGAGTACTCCGCCCAAGCCCCCGCGGATCATAAGTAACCACCGCCCGCTCCGGAAACAACCCGGCAAGCGTCCCGAACCCACTGGCATCCATCGGCTGCCCGATCATCACCAACGGCCGAGAGTCCTCCCCGAGCGGCTGGTTGTGCACGTCGTAGACGATGTCCGCACCGTCAGTAACCAGATGATGAGTAGACACAACGACACTCCCCTGCCTCGGAAACCCGAAGCAGCCAGCCTACCAACCCCGACCCGCTTCCAGGGTCCACAATGGACAAAAGCACCCCGCGAACAGCATCAGCTATGCTGACCTCGTGGCAAATTCGGCAGGCAGCAAGGGAATGCCGCGCCCCGAACGGGAGCGGCTGATCCTCGACGCCGCCGTCCAGGAGTTCGGCACCCAGGGTTACGCCCACGCCTCAGTAGCCGCCATCGCCCGCCGGGCGGAAATTTCCAAACCGCTCGTGTACGGCTACTTCGACTCCAAAGACGGCCTCTACCTGGCCTGCCTGCACCGAGGCGCGGCCCCGCTGGTCGACGCCGTCACCGAAGCCCAAACCGGCACCGGCCTCACCCGAGCCCTGGGCACCCTGGAAGCGATCTTCCGCACCCTGGAACCCCGCCGCCTGGACTGGGCAGTCCTCTGGGACCCCACCCTCCCCCCGAACTCCGCGGTGGACGAAGCCGCCCGCTCCTACCGCCGCAAACTGTCCGCATTAGGCGCGGAAGGCACCCAAGAAGCCTTGTCCACAGCCGGTTTCGCCGACCCAGCAGACGCCTCCCTGTTCGCCCGGATCTGGTACGGCGCAGTAGCCGCCACCGTCAACTGGTGGCTGGAGCACCCGGAAGAACCCGCCGAAGTCACCACCCAACGCTGCGCGAGAATCCTCGCTTCCCTACGTGGCTAACTTTCGCAATCCACCCACTCGAAATACCCGCTCCCCGACACCGGCCGTCGCCGGTACGCGCCGGAATACGTGTACGCGCCGACATAACCGCGTCCATGCCCATACCGCAATGGACTGTCCACAACGGCCTCCACCGCCACGACCTCCTCTGCCCCGTCCCGAACCGTCCACCGAAACCGCTCCGGTGCCCGCATCTCCCGCCCCTGCGGATCGACCTCCGGCTCGTCCCGATAGTCCACCTCGAACTGGACCTCCCGAAACACCGCAGCATCGCCGTCAAGCGTGCGCACATAGGCGAGCCGGCAAGCCGTAGCCCCAGCCGCCCGGACATCGGTCAACAACAACTGCGTCCGATCATCGAGATTGATGATCTGATAGGTAAAGAAGTCAATCGGCAGCTTGAACCGCTGAGGCAACGGCGTACGCCGAAGGGCTTGCGGCGAAACAGATCGCGCGTACTCAACAGTGCAGAGCCCGCCGATCTCCGTCTCGCCAGTGTCGTCAGTAATCATCCCGGTAAAGGTCGCAAGAAGACTCAAGTGGTCATACGCCGGATTCCGCACGAACCAAGACACCTGAGGCGTGGCAGTGATAGTCAGGTCCGCCGAGAACCCGGCATAACGCGCATGCACCTGATACGACGGATGCGCCGCCTCGATAGCAAGATCCGAATCCCACTCCAACCGCGAACCGTCCTCCGCGAAGCGGCATTCGGTGTGCGAATCGTAAGCCTGATAGTGATGATGCCCGGGCGCGGCAGTGGACGACAGGACAGTCGTAGTGCGGCGCGCATCGGAGGTAGCGAGGTAGTCGTTGTCGAAACAGACCGCGCCAGTGCTGCCGATCAGCGTCATCGTGTTGAGGTAGCGATGCGGCGCGGGCAGCTCCGGCACGAAGATGCCGTAATGCGTCCACGCCCAAGTCCGCGAATCCGGATGCGGCCGCAGCAGGCCGGGCCGGTCGAACGGCTTCGCGGACTCCTCGATCCGCTGGTCGAAGCGAGGGAGCACCCGGTTCACCACGAACGGCGCGGCAGCGGTCAGCACGCTCATCTTTCCTCCTCAGTGCCTATTACCCTAGAGTAAGTTACTCTTGGGTCAATTCGGAAGGGAGCAGTCGGATGACACGGTCCTGGTGGGGTTGGGGCGACATCGAGGAAGCGCTGACCGCCGAAGAGTCGGAAGCGCTGGTCGCGCGCACGTCCGCCTTCCTTCCCGCCCACGACTTCACCGACCACGCTCCTCCCTCGCCGGACGACCTGCCGGTGCCGCCGTCCCGGCTCCGCCCGCCCGCCGCGCTGGCCCGGCTGTGCTCGACCGACCGGACCGACCGGCTGTCGCACGCGCGCGGCAAAGCGTTCCGAGACGTCGTCCGGAACCTGGAGGGGCGGGTCGAAGCGGTGCCGGATGTCGTCGCTCGCCCGGAGTCCGAGCAGGACGTGCTCGATCTCCTGGATTGGTGTTCCACCAGCGGCACGCCGGTAATCCCCTACGGCGGCGGCAGTTCCGTCGTCGGCGGCATCGAACCGCGTTTCCCAGCGCCCGCGGTGTCGCTGGACCTCGGCCGCCTCGACCAGGTCGTGGAGATCGACCAGACGAGCCGCACCGCGCGCGTCCAAGCCGGGGTGTACGGACCCGCGCTGGAGGACCAGCTCCGCCCGCACGGCCTGACGCTGCGGCACTATCCCCAGTCGTTCACGCACTCCACGCTCGGCGGCTGGCTGGCGACCCGCGCTGGCGGCCACTTCGCGACGCTGGCCACGCACATCGACGACCTGACCGAGTCCCTGCGCGTCGTGACTCCGGCCGGTGTCAGCGAGTCGCGCCGGCTGCCCGGTTCGGGGGCCGGACCGTCGCCGGATCGGCTGTTCCTCGGCTCGGAAGGCACACTGGGCGTGATCACCGAAGCCTGGATGCGGCTGCAGGAACGGCCGCGCTGGCAGGCGAAAGCGTCGGTGAGCTTCACCAGGTACGCCGATGCAGTACGAGCGACCAGGGCGATCGCCCAGTCCGGCCTGTACCCAGCGAACTGCCGCCTCCTCGACGCCGCGGAAGCGTTCCTCAACACCGGCGTCCAGGCCGACGGTTTGCTGCTGCTCGCGTTCGAATCCGCAGACCATCCGGTGGACGCCTGGCTGGACCGCGCCCTCGAACTCACCGCCGATCACGGCGGCACCGTCACCGCCCGCCGCGGCGAATCCGGTTCGGCGTGGCGATCGGCCTTCCTGCGGATGCCGTACCAGCGCGACGCGCTCGCCCGCCGGTCGATGGTGGTGGAGACCTTCGAAACCGCCTGCACCTGGGACGCGTTCGAGTCGCTGCACGAGGCCGTCACGACGGCCGCGAACGCGGCGATCGCCGAGATCTGCGGCGCGGGTGTCGTGACCTGCCGGTTCACCCACGTCTACCCGGACGGCCCCGCGCCGTACTACGGCATTTACGCGACCGGCCGCTGGGGCAGCACCGTCGCGCAGTGGGACGAGCTGAAAACCGCTGTGTCCAAAGCGATCCTGGCCAACGGCGGCACGATCACCCACCATCACTCGGTCGGCCGCGACCACCGTCCGTGGTACGACCGGCAGCGTCCGGACCCGTTCGCCGCCGCCCTGTCCGCGGCGAAGGACGCCCTCGACCCGGCCGGAGTGCTGAACCCGGGCGTCCTGATCCGGTAGCGCTTACCGCCGCAGGTACCGCAACGCCCGCGCCGCCGCGTGACTGCCGCACATCCCGTGCGCTCCCGGTCCCGGCGGCGTGGCCGCGGAACACACGAAGTGCCCCGGCACGCCCACGTCGTACGGCTGCAAGGTCGTCCGCGGGCCGAACACCAGCTGTCGCACGTCTTTCGCTCCAGTGAGGATGTTTCCGCCGACGAAATTCGGATTCCCCGCAGCGAATTCCGCCGACGACGTGCTCACCGAACCGATGACCCGTTCCCGGAACCCCGGCGCGAACCTTTCGATCTGTGCGGTGATCGCCTCGGTGGCGTCGCCGGTGTAGCCATGCGGCACATGCGCGTACGCCCACACCGGATGCACATCGCCGACCGAACGCGACGGGTCGGCCAGGTATTGTTGACCCAGCAACACAAACGGCCGCTCCGGAATCCGTCCATTGTGTACTTCACGCTCACCGGCAGCGACTTCCGCCGCTGAACCTCCCAAGTGGACAGTCCCGGCCGAACGCGCTTCCGGTGACCGCCACGGAATTCCGTCCTGCACCGCGAAGTCCACTTTGAACGCACCGGGACCGTAGCGGAACCGCTCGTACGCCCGCCGCTTCCGCGGCGGCAACCGATCGCCGAGCACCGAGGCCAGTGCGCGAGGCCCGACGTCCCACACCACCACGTCCGCCCGAGGCAACTGCGAAACCGACTGCACCCGCACACCGGTCTCGATCTTCCCGCCGAAGTCGGCTACCAGCGCGGCCAAGGCGTCGCTGATCGCCCGCGACCCGCCTTCGGCGACCGCCCAGCCGTGCCGGTGGCCAGCGGTGAGAATGCCGAGCCCGATCGCCGACGACAGCGGCCGGTCCAGCGGCCGGAACGCATGCGCCGCAACGCCAAGCCACAGCGCACGAGCCTGTTCGGTACGGAAATACCGGGCCAGCACGGTCGCCGGAGCGACCGTCGGCAGCCCGAACCGGCCCAGCAGCAACGGATGTCTCGGCACTCGCAGCAACGGGCCGAGGATGTCCTCGCTCAGCGCGTCGTAGTTCTGCGCGGGCGACGAGAACAGCGCTGGCCAGCGGCGTCCGTCCGGACCGAGCCCGGCGGCGGTGGCGGAGACCGAGCGCCGCAGGACCCCGGCGGTGCCGTCGTCGAGCGGGTGCACGCAGTCGATCTCCGGCAGCCGCCAGCGCAGGCCGTACCGGTCGAGCCCGAGGTCGGTCAGCACCGGCGAGCCGACCGCCATCGGATGCGTCGCGGAGCAGTGGTCGTGCAGCAGGCCGGGAACGATCGCCTCGTAAGTGCGGGTGCCGCCGCCGATTTCGTCGGCGGCCTCCAGCACTGTCACGTCGACCCCGGCGCGCGCCAGCACGGCCGCCGCGGCGAGCCCGTTGGGTCCGCTGCCGACCACCACCGCCGTAGTCATGCCAGCACGCTGCTCGTCGTCGCCGGGCTAGCGGTCCAGGTGACGGTGAGCGGAATCGGGCCGTTCGGCAGCCACGGCTGTTCGTTGACGGCGTCGGCGACCGTCCAGTGGCCGCGCTCGATCACGCCCAAGGCCGCGTCAATCACCTGGTAATGCTGCACCTTCGAGTGGATGGCCTGCGACTCCACCCACACCACGATCCACTCGCCAGGCGCGAATCCGACCCGTTTCTGCACCGCGTTGACGAAGTCGAGGCCGTGCAGGTGCCCGTCGCCGAAGTTGAACCCGAGGATCGAGTTGCAGCCGAATTCGGCCTCGCGCACCGTCCGCGCGTCGAGATCCGGCAGGTTCTTCGCGAGCACGGAGAACAGCCCGCGGCCCTGGCTGTGCATCGACCGCCAGGCGATCGTCTGCTGCATGGTGATCTCGGCGACCTCGGCCGGGTAGCCCATCGCCTGCAACTGGTCGACCTGGTTCTTCGTCGGCCGGTGCGGCAACGTGTTCAGCTTCGCCTCGGCACCCGGCGCGAACGCCCACAGCGCCGACGCCCAGTTGCCCGCATACTGCCGCATCGACGGCAGGAACGACACCAGATCCGGCCGCAGATTGCCGAGAATCGGGAAGAACAGCAACGCGGCCGCGATCACGGCTGCCAGCCAGCCCGGCGTCATGTCGCCGACGCCGTATCCGGCGCTCGCGGGGAAGCCGAGGAACAGGAAGATCGCGAGGTAGCCGAAGAGAATGTTCCACTCCAGCGGCACGGCCAGCGGGAATGTCGACGTGATGAACAGATGGAACACCACCATCAGCGCGACGCCCGCGAGCGTGACCCAGTGATTGGTGGAGAACAACAACACCAGCGGCGTAATGATCTCCACGGTTGTCCCGCCGACATGCGCCATGAACGTCGCAAGCTTCGACGGTCGGACGTCGTTCGGGAAATCGCGGTAATGCGCTCGCTTCAGCCATTTGAACGGCACACACGGACTGTTGGACACCATCGGCGGCACCACATTCGTGAAGTGCTTGCCGAACTTCGAGACGCCCGCACCGATCCAGACCAGGCAGATCAACAGCTTCGCTGCGATGATCATGTTCACGAACGGCAAGAACGTGAAGAACACCAACGCGGGCAGATACTGTTCACCGCGCGCGGCGAGGAACACAGTCTTGTCCCGCAAGCCATTCAGCACGTACAGCACAATCGGTGCGATCAGCAAGGCCGGACGCACCAGGCCCGAGGTGTTGCCCGGCAGCGCTGCCGCCAACGCGGCGTTCGGTACGCCAGGCAGCACGATCGCGGTCAGCAGCGTGGCGAGGAAAGCCAGGTACAGCAGCACATCGAAGCCGTTTCGCCGGTCGCCTTTGGTGAACGGCACCCGCTTCCACGGCCGCAGCCGGATCGTTCCAGGACGCGCCCAGAACAGGATCCCGCCGGTCACCGGCTTGAACTTCCCCGCGATCGGCCCCCACGAACCGGCGACGCCGACCGCTTCCAGCAATACCGTCCACAGCACGAGCTTTTGGTAAACGACCGGTTCGTGCCACCACGCGGCGACGTCCCAGAACGGGCCGACGCCGGACGTCGCGGTCACCAGCGCCACCCCGGCCAGCACATAGAGGAAAAGCAGCTTCACCACGTACGTCGCCGGGATCATTTTGGGCGAGCCGAATCCGAACTGGACCCAGTGCAGCGCGAGTGCTTTGGTTCGTTCGAACAGTGGCTTCCGCAGGAAGGTTTCCGGATCGACCGGGGGAAAGTCCCCTGTCTTGAACCCCATTGTTCTCCGCCTTTCTCCGGGCAGCATCGACCGGACCCGCTGATGCGGGCACGGATTGTTCTCTTAGAAGCGGAATCAGCTAGCGGCGGCGAGTTCGCGGCGCAGCGCCGGTTTGTCGATCTTGCCGACTGGATTCCGCGGCAGCGCGGGCACGATGTCGATCCGCACCGGCACCTTCACCCGTGTCAGCCGGGCGCGGCAATGCTCAAGCAGCTCGGCCTCGCTCACGACCGCCGCCGGGTACAGCGTCACGGTCGCGACCGGCAGCTCGCCGAGCACCGGATGCGGCGCGCCGACCACCGCGGCTTCCAGCACCGCCGGATGTGCGTGCAGTGCGTTCTCGATCTCCTTGGGGTAGAGGTTTTCCCCGCCCCGGATGATCATGTCCTTGATGCGGTCGACCAGGACGAGGTAACCGTCCTCGTCGAACCGCCCGACGTCGCCGGTGTGCAGCCAGCCGTCGACGATCGTCGCGGCGGTGGCCTCGGGCCGGTTGAGATAGCCGCGCATCACGTTCGGGCCGCGGACCACGACCTCGCCGGGACCGTCGGTCAACCTGCCTCGCGGATCCATCAGCGCGACTTCCTGACCGGGCAGCGGACGCCCGACAGTGCCCGGTTTACGCGGCCCGGCCAGCGGATTCAGCGTCGACGCGCAGCTTCCCTCGGACAATCCGTAGCCCTCGACGACCACCACCCCGAACCGTTCCTCGACCCGCTGGATCAGCTCGGCAGGCATCGGCGCGGCACCGCAAACCACCAGCCGCAGCGACGAAGTGTCCGGCCGCACGGTGTCCGGGAGACCCGCCAGCCGCGCGTAAATCGCTGGCACGGCTGAGAAATACGTCGGACGGACCCGTTCGATGGTGTCGAAGAAGTCGTCGGCGCGGAATCTCGCAGTGATCGTCGAGCGGCCACCGGCGAGCAGCGGCGCGAGCACGCTTACCACGATTCCGTTGACGTGAAACAGCGGCAAGATCAGCAAACTGTGGTCCACTGGGCCGAGTTCGAGCGCGTCGACGATCATTTCGGTCATCGCCCGCACGTTGGCATGGTCGAGCACTACGCCCTTCGGCTGTCCCGTCGTGCCGCTGGTGTAGATGAGCAATGCGACGGCCTGCTCGTCGTCGGCCACTGGACCCTCGTCCGGCGCGGCGGTCGCCAATTCCTCGAGCCGCACCGTAACCAGGTCCGAATCCCCTTGTCCCACCACGACTTTCGCTTGCGCGTCCACGATCTGGAACGACGCCTCGCCGTCAGTCAACTCCGGATTCACTGGCGTGACGGCGGCACCGAGCCGCCAGGCCGCGAACAGCACCACCGCGAACTCGACCCGATTCGGCAGCAGCACCGCGACAACGTCGCCCGCACCGACCCCTCGAGCCCGCAACACGGCAGCCGCGCTGCGCACCCGCACCGCGAATCCGGCATTGCCGAGTTCGCCGTGTTCGTCCGCGAGACAGGGCAGGTTCGGATTCCGCCGGGCTCGTTCTTCAGGCAGGGCCGCGAGGTGCATCGTCGAAGTCCTTTCCCAGGGCGGCTCAGGTGGGAAATGACGGTAAGGACGGGCAGTGACCCGGGCCATAGGCCGCAGAACCGAAGGCTGCGCCGGTCGTTGTGCCGGGGTCACAACCGCCTGCACCGAGGGGGTGAACGACGCCGCTCGCCTGTCGCCGGGGCCAGTCCGGTGGTTACCCTGACCGCCATGTCCGACGCCGTCGACGCCGTCGTGGCCGAGATCGCGCACGCCATCGACGCCGACCTCGCCGCCCGCACCACCGAGCTCACCGACTGGTTCGTCGAGATGATCCCGGAGTTCCGGCATGACGAGACCGTCCGGAAGCTGATGATCGCCAGCACGTCGGCGAATCTGGTCGCGATCCTCGACATGCTGTCGCATTCCATCCCGCTCGACCGGATCACCGTCCCGCCCGCCGCGGCCGAGTACGCGCGCCGGTTCGCCCAGCACGAGCTGTCGCTGGAAGCCCTGCTCCGGGCGTACCGGCTCGGCGAGCACCGGTTCGAACAGTGGGCGATCGAGGCGCTGGAGCGGCAGCCGAACATCGACACCCAGCTCGCGCTCGCCGTACTGGCCGAGCTGTCCCGTCGCACGAACCGCTACATCGACCAGGTCATCGAGGGCCTCATCGACATCTTCGAGACCGAACGCCGGCGCTGGAGCAGCCGCACCGGAGCCGCGCGGGCGGCGCAGATCCGGCTGGTCCTCGATTCGGACACGCTGACCGAGGACGCCGCACAGCAGCTGATCGCCTTCCCGATGCGGCAGTGGCACCGCGCCGCCGTCGCGTGGCTGCCCGCCGAGGGCGCGGGCGAACTGCAGTCCGCGGCCCGGTTGCTACAGGAGGTGTGCGGGCGCGGTCCGGCGCTCACCATGCTGGCGGACGACCGCACCCTGTGGAGCTGGACCGTCAGCACGGAACGCAACGACATCGAGGTCGACCACGTCCGCTCCGGCGTCACCGACATCGGCGGCGGCCTGCGACTGGCCCTGGGCGCGCCCGGCTACGGACTGTCCGGATTCCGCGGTTCGCTGCGCGAGGCGGTCCGGGCACGGGCCGTCGCGGAGACCAACGAGGACCAAAGCCAGAACGTGGTGCTGTTCGACGACGTCGCGATCGCCGCACTGCTCACCGAACAATCCGACGACGTCTACCGCTGGATCGCCCGGGTCCTCGGAGACCTCGTCGCCGACGATCCCGGCACTGAGCAATTGCGCGAGACGCTGCGAGTCTTCCTCGACACCGACGGCAGCTACACGCATGCCGCCGCCCGGCTGCACCTGCACAAGAACACCGTCCACTATCGCGTCCGCAAGGCCGAGGAACTGTGCGGACGACCGCTCGCCGAACACCGGCTGGAAGTGGAAGTCGCCCTGCGTGCGGCCACTTTGCTGCGCAAGCGGCTGCCGTGGAACGAACCCGGTTGACCCGTCTGTCCATTGTGGATTCTTTTGCCTTCTCGCTTCGCCGTGTTAGCCTGTCGCCGTGCTGCGCCTCATGACGTCCGAGCGACTCGTAACCCAGCGCGCCGGCTGAACCAGGCTGCCGGCGCGCAAGCTGGCGTACGCCTTTTCTTTCTCCGGGACCTGGCCCTCTTCCCGCCAGACCCTCTTTCCTGGAGAAACGCCATGTCCCTGAGCACCTTTTCCTCCGCCCCGTACACCTCCGCCCCGGCCATGCTGGTCCGCCGCCGGATCGCGACGTATTTCGTCGGCGGCATCGACCAAATCCCCGGCTTGGTCGCCACGCTGACCCAGCACGGGAAGCTGATCCACGAACTGTCCGTCGACGTCCGCGAAGGCGTCCGGGAAAGCAGCATGGTCAGCACCGTCCTGGTCAGCCCCGACGCGCTCGACTCGCTGCTGGACGCCCTGCGCGGCCTTTCGTCGGTGGTCTCCGCTGAGCTGGCCTGATCTTCTGGGCCACCCCCTCGCCGGCGACCGGCCGACGCACCCGCTCAGACTGGGGTCTCCCCACCCAGCGAAAGGGCACCCCATATGCGATTGGCCGACAAGATCACCCTGATCACCGGCGCCTCGAGCGGAATGGGCCGGGCGGCCGCCCTCACCTTCGCCCGCGAAGGCGCGACCGTCGTCGTCACCGACGTCGAAGACGCTGACGGCACCGCCGTAGCCGAGGAGATCCGCGCACTCGGCGGACAGGCCGAGTACCGCCGCCTGGACGTCACCGACGAAGACTCCTGGGCAGCTGTCCTCGCCGCCGTCCTGGACCAGCACGGAAAGCTGGACGTCCTGGTCAACAACGCCGGCATCAGCGGCACCTTCGACCCGGATCTCACCAGTACGGCCTTCTACGACCGCCTGCTGCAGGTGAACGCCCGCGGGGTGTTCCTGGGCATCAAACACGGCGCCACCGCGATGTCCGGCCGGGGCGGCGGCTCGATCGTGAACCTGACCTCGATCTCAGCCTCGATCGGCCAGATCGGCGTGCACCTGGGATACGCCGCGTCGAAGGGCGCGATCAAAGCGATGACGACCACCGCGTCGGTCCACTACGCGAGCGACGGCATCCGGGTCAACGCGGTAGCGCCCGGCCTCCTGCCGCCGATGCGCACCTCCCGCGGCTCGACGGACCCGGTGTGGCGAGCGAAGCAGGTGGAGGGCGTGCCGATGGGGCGGACCGGGGAGGTGCAGGAGGTCGCTGATGTGATTCTGTTCCTGGCTTCCGCGGAATCCTCGTACGTGACCGGGGTGGAGATCCTGGTGGATGGCGGGTATACGGCTCAGTAAGGCTCTTTCGGCACCGTCGGCACCGTCGACACCGTCGGCTCTTTCGGCACCGTCAGCCCCATCAGCCCTGTCTGCTCTGTCTGCTCTGTCTGCTCTGTCTGCTCTGTCGACACCGTCGACACCGCCAGCCCTGTCGGCACCGTCGGCCCCATCAGCCCTGTCGGCTCTATCAGCCCTGTCGGTTTTGTCGGCCCTGTCGGCTCCCTGGGGCTCCCGCGGAATTCAGCGGGAGCCCCATGCGCTTCGGCGGGTCCTACTGGGTGCCGTCCGCCGGTGCTCCCTACTTCCCCAACTCCGATTGGCGAGCCCACCGGGAGGCCCCGCCCCCGGCCAACCATGAGACCGGCGAGGTATCCCCACGAGCCGTCCACCTCGCTCCGACCCCTCCGCGTCTCACCGCCGAACCCTTCACCCGCGGCCCGCGGCGAACCCACCGTCTCCCGCTCCGGCGCACCATCGGCCCAGCTACCGTGACTCCCGCCTCGGTCTAGATCCGCCGTCGCGATCCGAGCCGCGCGGTACGTTCAGCGAACACCACTCTCCCGGTGGCGAGACGGAGGCGAAGCCGATGGAACTGAGGCAGGTAGAGCATTTCCTCGCCGTAGTCCGGCACCGCAACTTCACTCGCGCCGCCCAGGACGTGCACGTCGTGCAGTCCGCGCTCAGTGCGTCCATCCGAAAACTGGAAGCCGACCTAGGCGCGGAACTGTTCGACCGCACCACCCGCCGGGTGACGCTCACCCCCGCAGGCGAGGCGCTGCTCCCGCTGGCGCACCAAATCACCGCGAACGTCGACTCCGCCCGCGGCGAGGTAGCCGCAGTGACCGGCCTCGCGCGCGGCCGGGTGTCGATCGGAACCATCCAGACTCTGACCGTCATCGACCTCCCCGCGAAGCTCGGCGAATTCCGCGCGCGCTACCCAGGAATCCGGCTGCGCGTCCGGGAAGGCACGATCCCCGGACTGACCGCAGCGGTGTCCGCCGGCGAACTGGATCTGTCCTATGTGGGCGGTCCACTGCCCGAGGATCTGGCCGAATTCGCCAGCTGGCAGCAAAACCTGGTCCTGCTCACCCACCCCGGACACCGCCTGTCGCCCCGCCGCCGAGTCCGGCTGGCAGAGCTGGACGGTGAACCCTTCGTAGATTTCACCGGCAGCGGCCTGCAGGCCCTGGTCGACCGCGCCTTCGCCGAAGCCGGAGTCCGCCGCGACCAGGTATGCGAGGCGACGAACGTCCCGCTGCTAGTCGACCTGGTCGCAGCCGGCCTGGGCGTCACCGTGGTCCCAGAACAAGTAGCCGCAAGGTCCGGCCTGCCATTCGCCCACCTAACCCAGCCGACGCTAGCCCGCACGATCTCCCTGACCGGCCGCTCGGCAAACCTCACCAACCCGGCGGCACGGGCCCTGCTGGCCCACCTCCTCGCCTGACTCCACGCACCGGCGCGAGCACCAGCGCGAACCCCACCAACCCCAACACCATCGCGACAGTCGTCAGCCCGGTAATCCCGGCGACAAACGCCAACGCGAACGCGCGCCCGCCAAACCGCCGCAGCAACCGGACAACATCGCGAGTCGCTCCGTCGACCGACTCGGCGCCGGCCGCCGAGTTGACAATCGCCGCCGACTGGATGCCAGCCGCTGAGCTGTCTCCCGCCACCGAGTCAGCAATGGCCGCCAGATTGACGCTCGCCACTGGCTCGACATCGGCCGCCGAATTGAGGCCCGCCACCGACTTGCCGCTCGGTGCCGACTTGCCGCTCGGTGCCGACTTGCCGCCGGGCACCGAATAGCCGCTCGGTGCCGAGTTGACGTTGGCTGCACGGCTCGCACTGGCCACCGATTCGGCGCCGGCAGGCCGGTTCAGCCCGGCAGCCGAGTCAAGGCTCTCCGCCTCGACGCCCGCCACCGAGTCGGCATCGGCTGCCGGACTCTCGCCGACTGACAGCTCGGCACCAGCCGCTGGGTCGACGTTGGCCACCAACTCGACACTCGCCACCGAGTCGACACCGACCGCTCGGCCGACATTGGCCACCGACTCGACACTTGGCACCAGGTCGGCACCAGCCGCTCGGCCGACGCTGGCCACCGACTCAACGCTCACCACCGAGTCGACACCGGCTGTCTGGTTGACGCTCGCTGCCGAATCGACGTCGGGTGCCGCGTCGATGCTCGCCGTCAGCTTGGCGTCGGCCACCGTGCGGTCGCTCACCGCGCCGAGGGCAACGCCGTCCTGTGCGTCATGACGACCGTCCGCGTCTCCCCCGGCAACACCGCTCAGGAGGCTGGTGGTGGGATGACGACGAGGAGCCACTGCACGGACGGGAGCTTAACCAGCGGCCGGGGCGGC
>NZ_JBSFNS010000160.1:0-14312 GCF_053587275.1 Amycolatopsis sp. NPDC003676 | reverse complement strand
GGTCCTCGTCGCCCAACCCGCCGCCCCGGTACGTGAGGGGAACCCTGAGGGAATCTGATTCCCTCAGGGTTCCCCTCACGTACCTCAGCGCGGGCGGTCCCGGGGAACGGTAGGGCGGGGAAAGGGCGGCGAGGCGGGGGCGTTTCGCTGACTGGGAGACCGGTCGCTTCCCACCAAGCGGTTGCTCGGGCTTTTTCCCGGCCCCGGCTGTGCTTGCATCCCCCGCATGCTGACCATCGACAAGATCACCCAGACCGTCGCGGAGTACGCGCGCCGGCTCGAAGCGGGCGACGCGGCCAAGATCGCCGAGCTTTACGCCGAGGACGCCACCGTCGAAGACCCCACGGGCAGCGCTGTCCGCAAAGGCCGCGAAGCCATCGCCGCGTTCTACAGCGAACTCGACGGCCTCGCCCTCACCGCCGAACTGCTGACCGTCCGCGCGTCCGGCGACACGGCGGCCTTCCACCTGCGCGTGATCACCACGACCGAGGAGTTCGTCAGCTCGATCGAGCCGATCGACGTCATGACGTTCGACGAACGCGGCCGGATCACGAGCATGCGGGCGATCTGGAGCCCCGCCGACGTCGTGCACCACCGGCGTTCCAGTCAGTGAACTGTGACCGGGTTCATGGCCCCGGCGCTTGTTAAAACCGGAACGCACCGGACTGACAGCTCCCCACCTACCCTTTTCAGGAGAGCGCGATGACTTCTCTGCAACCGGACGAGATCCGCCTGATCGAAGCGGATTCGGCGCCGTCCCGCTTCGCCCGCGGCTGGCATTGCCTCGGTCTCGTCCGCGATTTCGGCGACGGGAAACCGCACACCGTGCACGCCTTCGGCACGAAACTCGTGGTGTTCCGCGGGGAGAGCGGAAAGATCAATATCCTCGATTCCTACTGCCGGCACCTCGGCGGCGACCTGTCGCAGGGCGAGGTCAAGGGCGACGAGATCGCCTGCCCGTTCCACGACTGGCGCTGGGGCGGCGACGGCCGGTGCAAGCAGATCCCGTACAGCAAACGCGTCCCCCTGCTCGCCCGCACCCGCGCGTGGACCACCTTGGAACAGGACGGCTTGCTGTTCGTCTGGCACGACCCGGAGGGCAAGAAGCCGACCGAGGAGGTCGCCATCCCGCGCATCGAGGGCGCGGAAAGCGACGAGTGGACCGACTGGCACTGGTACACGACCGTCGTGAACACCAACTGCCGCGAGATCATCGACAACGTCGTCGACATGGCGCATTTCTTTTATGTGCACGGATCGCTGCCGACGTACTTCAAGAACGTCTTCGAGGGGCACGTCGCGACCCAGTACATGAACGGCGACGCCCGCGACGACTACCCCGCGCCCGAGGGACAGCCGAAAATGCTCGGCACCACGTCCGTCGCGTCGTATTACGGCCCGTCGTTCATGATCGACGACCTGACGTATCACTACGAATTCGGCGATCACCACACGGTGCTGCTCAACTGCCACTACCCGATCTCGGCGGATTCGTTCGTGCTGCAGTACGGGATCATCGTCAAGAAGTCGGCTTCGCTGCCGGAGGACGCGGCGATGGCGTCGGCGATCGCGCTCGGCGACTACATCAAGGTCGGCTTCGAGCAGGACGTCGAGATCTGGAAGAACAAGGCCCGGATCGACAACCCGCTGCTGTGCGAGGAGGACGGGCCGGTGTACCAGCTGCGCCGCTGGTACGAGCAGTTCTACGTCGACGTCGCGGACATCCGGCCGGAGATGGTCGACCGGTTCGAGTACGAACTGGATCTCACCCGGCCGACGCAGGCGTGGCACGACGAGGTGGCGGCCAACATCGCCCGGCAGGCCAAGCCGACGGAGACCGCGCCGTGAGCGAACTCAGGACCGACAACCGGCTCGACGACGTGCCGATGCAGCCGCTGCGGTGCCAGCACTGCGCGGCGCGACTGCTGGCGCGCAAGAGCACCGTGCACCAGACGAGCCTGCAGTGGAACGCCGAGGCCGTCGAAGCCTGCGCGGAACTCGGCGCGTCGCCGATGCCGGGACCCGCGCTGGCCGGATGCTCGCGGCTCAAGGAGTCCCTCGAGGCCGAAGTCGCCGCCGGACGGCTTCGAATCGTCCAGACAGTGTGACCGCGCAGGTGCGCCGTGCCCGGTTTGCCCGGACACGGCGCACTTCTCTGTCCGCGAGCCGGTTTACAGCCGAGCGTCGATGCGCCTACACTCCGATGTGTCAGATTCTGACAGGTAGTCTCAATCTGACACACGCAGTCTCTGGAGGTGGTGTTGCAATGGCGCACATCGAGGAAGCCCCCGCGGCGATGATCGACCGCGTCGCGTCGCTGCTGGAGTCTTTCGTGGGCGAACGGCCGCTGACCCTGGCCGAGCTCGCCCGCCGCTCCCACGTGCCGCGGTCGTCGGCGCACCGGATCCTGCAGCGGCTGGTCGAACTCGGCTGGGTGGAGCGCAAGGAGTTCACCTACACGCTCGGCGTGCGGATGTTCGAACTCGGCTCGCAGTTCACCCGCCGGCGCACCGTCCCCCGCGCCGCCGTCGCGGTGATGGCCGAACTGCATCGCCGCAGCGGCCTGACGGTGTACCTGAGCATGCTGGTCGGCTCCGAGATCATGCACCTCGAACGGATCGGCTCGTGGCCGTCCGCCTCCGGGCAATGGAGCGCCGGAGCCCGGCAGCCGGTCCCGCTGACCGCCCCCGGCCGGGCGCTGCTCGCCACCCTGTCCCCCGATCATTGGCCCGAACTGCATTTCGGCCACGCGCCCACCCAGTACTCCATCCAGTCGCGCAGCCAGCTCCTGCGCGATCTCGCCCGGGTCCGCGACCGCGGAGGTGTGGCGGTGGATGCGCAGGGCACTCATCACGGCGTGACTGTCGTGGCCGCTCCGATCACCACGATGGACGACGATGGGCACTTCGCGCTGTCGGTGTGCGGGCCGACCCGGGCGCTCGATCTGGTCTCCACGATCACCGAGGTGCGCAATGCCGCCGCTACCGTGTGGCGGGTCGCCAACGGGGTCCCCACGCTGCGTCCTCGGGCGGTTCCGGAGCTTCCTGCGGTTGAGCTGCAGCTGGCCAATGGCGGGCCTGCCGCCGGTTAGCCGGCCCTCGTTGCGGAGGGCCGGCCAGCCTGGTCGTCAGGCAGTTTGGCCGCCGTCGATCACGAAGTCCTGTCCGGTGCAGTAACTGCTGGCGTCGCTGGCGAGGAAGGCCACCAACGCGGCCACCTCAGCCGTCGTGCCGGGACGCGGGATCGGCTGGCCCGCCACCGCGCCGCCGCCCGCGCGGGTCGTTTCGGAGATCATCTGCGTGTCGATCGCGCCCGGGCAGACACAGTTGACCCGGATGCCGAACTCGCCAAGCTCCTTCGCCGCGGATTTGCTCGCGCCGCGCAGTCCCCATTTCGAGGCGCTGTATCCCAGCCCGCCCGCGAAACCCGTCAACCCCGCGGTCGAGGCGACGTTGATGATCGAACCACCGCGTTCGCGCATCAACGGCAGCACGGCCTGCATCCCGAGAACCGGCCCGATCAAGTTGACGCCCAAGGTTTGCGCGAGGTGGTCTTCCTCGAAGCTCTCCAACGGTGCCTTGCGGTAGAACCCAGCATTGTTGACGAGCACGTCGATCCGGCCGAACTCGGCGCGCACACGTTCCATCGCGGCAGCCCAGTTTTCCTTGCTGCGCACGTCCAATCCGACGGAGAGCGTCTCGCCGTCGATCTCTGCCGCCACCGCGGCGGTATCGTCCAGGTCGGCCAGCACGACGCGTGCGCCTAACCGCGCTGCTGTCCGGGCATGCTCAGCTCCTTGCCCCTGCGCGGCGCCGGTGACGAACACGACCTTGTCCCGCAGCTCCACCAGCTGATCAGTCAACGTTCCACTTCCCTCGGCTCGGAGTACGCCTTTCCAGCAGGCGCTCGGTCGCGGCGAAGGTACCTTCGCCGGAAGGAAGAGCGGAGTGCATGCGTCGGCTGAGCGGACACCTCCTTGAGTTGACCACCACGGCGCGGGCTCGTAGACTCCACCAAGCGCTTGCTTTGTCACGCCTGATGGAAGAAGACGGCCCTTGAAGGATTTCGACGGCAAGCCGGGCGTCGCGGTCGTGACCGGAGGCACTGGAGGGCTGGGCGCCGCGATCTGCCGGACCCTCGCCGAACGCGGCTGCGCGATCGCCTTCACTTACCGCAGCAATCACGAAGCAGCGGACAAATTGGCAGTCGAACTCGGCGCGACGGCCGATTCTCTCGACCTCACGGATCCCGCGCAGAGCAAGGCGTACGTCGACAGCGTGGTCGAACGTTTCGGAGCGATCCACACCCTCGTCCACGCCGCTGGACCGCTCGTCCCGCAACAGCATCTATCCACAGTGGACCCCGAAGACTTCGGCAGGCACCTCGCCGCGGAAGCAGCTGCCTTCTTCAACCTCGTCCGCCCGGCATTGCCCGCGCTGCGAGCCAGCAAGGGTTCGATCGTGGCGGTCACCACCGCGGCGACCCGGCGTTACCCGGTCCGCGACGGTCTTTCCGCCGGTCCCAAGGGCGCGATCGAAGCGACCGCCCGGGCCCTCGCCGCCGAGGAAGGCAGGTTCGGCGTCCGCGTCAACTGCGTCGGGCCGGGGATGCTGACCGACGGCATGGCCGCGGACCTGATGGCGCGTGGCGACCTCGACGAGCGCGCCCTTGCGGCGGCCCGGAGCGCCATCCCGTTGCGCACCTTCGGCGGTGCGCAGGACGTCGCGGAGGCGGTGTGTTTCCTGGCATCGGACCGGGCCGGGTTCATCAGCGGGCAGAAGCTCGACGTGGACGGCGGCTACGGCGTCTGATCGCCACGGGCCCGCAGCCGGTCTAGCTCTCCCGGCCGCCGATGAACTCCTCGACCATCCCGGGCACGTCGCGGGCCTTCCCGATCAGCGCCGCGTGCATCATCCCCACCTGCAAGTCCTCCTGCCGCACCAGATACTCCAGGAAATCCCCCGGCGGGCCGGACGAGGCCAGGATACGGAGGTCTTCCGCGTACTCGACCGTCCTCGGGTACGCGATTCGCAGCAGTTCGCGCAGCAAGGGTTTCGGGGTGTGCCCGGTGAGCCAGCCCCGCAAGCGCGTCCGCGGACTCGGCTGATAGCGGATCGACAGGCGCTCCGCGGCGGCCCGGTACCGAGGCGCGCTGAAAGCCTCCAACCGGGCGTAGCCCGCGAAGAACGGGCCAAGCTCGTGCCCGGCGGCGCGGGTGGCGAGCAGCGACATCGAGATCCGCGCGAACTCGCGGTTCGCCAGCTCGAAACGGAAGCCGTCCTCGAAGTCGGTGAATTTCACGATTCCACTCCTCGATCGTCGAGCACAGCGGCGACTTCGCGCGCCACCCGCTGGCCGGATTCGAGTGCGCCTTCGATGTATCCGGCGTGTTCGGCGGCGGTCTCGGCGCCCGCCCAGTGCACGTGGCCGATCGGGTCGGCGGGGATCGGGAAGTAGCCGTCGCGGCTGCCGGGTTTCGGGAGGGCGGAGTAGCCGCCGCCGGCGTGGTCGTCCAGGTGCCAGGCCTTTTCATGAAAGCTCGCCGGTGACAGGACTTCCGCGCCCAGCCGTGCGGCGAGCGGGCCTAGGACCAGGTCACGCCGTTCGTCCGGGGTCAGCGCGTCAAGTTCGCGCGCTGGGCTGCCGCCGATCAGCACGCACAGGTGTCCCGGGCCGCCGGGCGGCGAGGTGTCGAAGGTGACCGAGGAGGGCTTGTCGAGGACGACGAGTTCGGCCTCGTTCCGATCCCGCCAAAACGGACGTTCGTAAACCGCGATCGCTTTGTACACCGAGCCCAGATACATGTTCTCCGCCAGCCGCGCGCGGGCGGGCGGGAGCGGCGGGTCGAATGCGATCCGCGCGGCGGTCGGCGGCGGGACAGTGACGATCGCCTTCCTTGCCGAAACCACGCCGGACAGCGTCTCCACAGTTACGCCGCCTGCCGCGGAACGCACGGCGGTCACCCGGCTGTCCGTCCGCACCCGGCTGCCCAGTTCAGCGGCCAACCGCTCCGCGAGCGTTCCGGCGCCCTCGGCCAGGAGGCTGTCCTGCGCGCCGCCCTTGGTCGCCATCATCGCGGCCAGCCCGCCTTGGTGCCGGATCATCGAGGCGAACGCGTGCATCGTCAGGAGGTCGAGGTCGGCGCAGCTCGACGCCGCGACGAGGGCTTCGAGGACCCGTCGCGAACGCCGTCCGGGCGACTTGGCGATCCACTGCCCCACCGTCGTGTGCTCCCACTTCGCGGGGGCGCCGAGCTTCGCCCGCAGTTCCCACACGGCCAGCGCCAGGTTCGCCGCGGCCATCGTAGAGCTCGGCACGGACTTGGCATCGTCGACCACGACGGGGTGTTTTGGCGTGTGCATGGGGAAGACGGTCCCGCCGAGTTCCTTCGCCAATGTTTCGAACCGATGGTGGCCGTGGCCGATCCACTGGCCGCCGAGGTCCAGCCGGGACCCCAGCGCGGAGGTCTCCGACAGGACACGGCCGCCCACTCGGCCGGCGGATTCAAGCACGACGACGTCGATCCCGGCGCGGTGCAGGTCGCGGGCCGCGACCAGCCCGGCCATTCCGGCCCCGACGATCGCCACGGCGGTTTCAGGCGACGACGTCATTCTGTTCCCTCCGAACGGACTCATTGCGGTGTCGCGTCACGGCGACTGCCGCACCGAGCACGGCGGCGATCGGAAGCAGCCACGGCAGGTAGTCCAGTTGTTTCACCGAGCCCGCGGCCAACACCGAGTAGTTCGTGATCATGTAAACGAGTCCCACCACCAGTCCGATACCGCCGAGCGCGGGCGCGACAATGGCGAGCAGAACGGGTTCGCCCTCGCGGCGACGAAGGAAGAACCCGACGATCGACGCCGCGGCGACGGCTTGAAGCACCACGATGCCGAGCACGCCGAATCCGAACAGGCTGACTCCCATGCCGAGATAAGGATCCTTGCCCGCCAGGCCAAAGGCCGCAGTCACAAGAGCGACGAGAAACAGCTGCGACGCACTCGCAGCGACCGGCGAGCCGTAACGCGGATGCGTGCGCGTGAGCCAGTGCGGCAGCAGACCGGCGCGGGCGAGCGCGAACTGATACCTGGCCGTATTGCAATGAAAGGCAAGGAACGCCGCGAAAAGACTCGTCACCACGAGAACGGCCATCACGTCGGACATGCTCTGGGAGAGCGTCGACGCCATCGCCTTGAACATGAAGTTCTCCGGATCCGCCTGCGCCGCGGCTTTCGCGTTCGAGAAACCGTAGGAGGTGATGGCCGCCCACATGGTCAGCAAATAGAAGATCGTGATCGCACCCAGCGCGAGGTAAGTCGCGCGCGGCACGCTGCGCCGCGGGTTCTTGGCTTCTTCGCCGTACAGCGCGGTCGCTTCGAAACCGGCGAACGAGCCGAACGCGAGCATCAGGCTGATCCCGAAGCCGCCGCCGAACACGACGCTCGGCCGGAACACGCTGAGCGAGAAGCCGTGGAATCCATTGTGGACCAGGACGGCGACGTCGAAGGCGAGCAGCACCAGCACTTCCGCCGCGAGCAGCACCGCCAGCGCTTTCGCGCTCAGCGTGACCTCGAAGTAGGACAATGCCGCGACCGCCGCGAGGGCGACCACCGCCCAGGTCGCCCAGCCGAGGTGCAGGCCGAACTGCCCGGCGACGACGTCGGAGAAATACGCCAGCGAACCGAAAATGCCGATCGTTCCGGCGTTGTAGGTGACCAGCGCCAGGCAGGCCGCGGCGCCGCCGGCGGCTTTGCCGAGCCCCTCCCTGGCATAGGTGTAGAAGCCGCCGGTGTTGGTGATGCGGCGGCTCATCTGGACGTAACCCGTCGCGAACAGCGCCAGGACCACTCCGGCGATGAGGTAGGTCCCGGGCACCCCCGGGCCGTTGCCGAGGGCGACGGACAACGACAGGACTGCGACGACCACGCCCATCGGCGCGACGCCGGCGAGCACGAAGAACACGATGTCGGTGGTGCTGAGTGCGCCCTTTTCGAGCTGCTCGTCGGCAGCGCCGGGCGGAAGGCTGGAGTTCATGGCGGCACCGTCCTCGGGGGACCGGATCGGACTGGAAAGTCGGACGTCCGTCCGAGAACAGTAGGTCAGCGGTCGGGGCGAAGCAACACTCTCCGCCGGAACGGGTTATTTCGCGGCGCCGCGGACCCTGGCCACCGGCTGCGGGTCGGCGAGCATGACGAGCATGTCGAGCGCGTGGTTCAGGTCGCGGTGCGACCGCTCGGAGTCGGGGTTCGCGACGTGCTGCAGGATCAGCCCGTCGACGACCGCGAGGCTGATCCGGCCGAGCACGTCGAAGCCGACCGCGCAGCGCTCCCCCGCCGCCTGCGCGGCCTGCTCGCAGAACCGGGTGACCAGCGTCGTGTACCGCTCGTACTGCAGGTGCGCGAGCCCGCCCGCACCCTCGGCGCGCAGCGAGTAGGTGGCCAGTTCGTACTGCATGATCTGCAGGCCGAGGCGGCTTTCCACCAGGCGGTTCCAGAAGTTCAGGACGCCGGCGCGCAGGGCGTGCTCGACGCCTTTGTCCAGTTCGAGGCCCGCGCGCAGGGTCGCGGCGATCTCGTCGATGACGGTCGTCAGCACGGACTGCAGCAGCAGGTCCTTCGACGGGAACACGTAGTGCAGCGTGCCCAGCGAGATGCCCGCCTCCGCGGCGACGGCGCGCAGGGTCGTGGCGGGCACGCCCACCTCGCTCAGGACGTTGACCGCCGCGCCGACGATCTGCTGCTCGCGTTCTGCTGCCTTGACGTAGGCCACTGGACTCCTGCTCCCCGCTCGGTCGTGCGCCCCGGACGGCCGGGCGTCCGGGAATTCCCGGCACCACTCTTGCACGTCCGGCCTCCGGTGCCTACTTTAAAGTCGGACAACCGACCGAGATCTCAAGGTGGAGATATGACGGACTGTGACGTGGCGGTGGTCGGAGCCGGGCTCGCCGGCCTGTGCGCGGCCAAGGCGCTGAAGGCGGCCGGCCGGAGCGTGCTCGTGCTGGAGGCGAGGGACCGCGTCGCGGGCCGGAATCTCGGCGGCGAGCTGGCGAACGGCGTGCCGGTCGAGCTGGGCGGCCAGTGGATCGGCCAAACCCAGACCGAGGTGCTCGCGCTCGTCCGAGAACTCGGGCTGGAGACGTACGCGACCTACGACAAGGGCGCGGCGGTCACGCTCTACAACGGGACTCGCACCCAGTACGAGGACGAAACCTTCGGGCTTTCCGAGGCGGCGGCGATCGAAGTGGGCCGCATGCAAGCGGAGCTGGAAGCGATCGCGGAGACTGTGTCGCTGTCCTCGCCGTGGCTGTCCCCCGGCGCTGGCGAACTGGACCGGCAAACCCTGGCGGAATGGTTGCGCGCCAACACGGACAACGCCGAGGCGCTGGCGTTCTGGGACGCCGTCGTGCCTGCGCTCTTCTCCGCCGAAGCGTCCGAAATGGCCTTGCTGCACTTCCTTTTCTACATCAAATCGGGCGGTCTGCTCGACATCCTCGTCGGCACGACCGGCGGCGCCCAGGAACTGCGCGTCGTCGGCGGCACGCACCAGATCTCCGAGCGGCTCGCCGCCGAGCTCGGCGAGGGAACGGTCCGGCTCAGCAGCCCGGTCCGCACGATCAGCCACCACAGCGACGGCGTGGAGGTGCACTACGACGGCGGTTCGGTCACTGCGCGGCACGTCATCGTCGCGATCCCGCCGACCCTGGCCGGACGCCTGACCTATCAGCCCGCGCTCGCCGGTTCGCGCGACGGCCTCACCCAGCAGATCCCGATGGGGTCGGTCATCAAGATCCAGGTCGCGTACCCGACTCCGTTCTGGCGCGAGGACGGACTGAACGGTTTCGCGTTCAGCCTCGACGACCAGCTCAGCGTCACGCTCGACAACTCGCCGCCGGACGCCTCCTGCGGCGTCCTGGTCGGCTTCTTCGAAGGCGCGCACGCTCGCAGCGCGGCGCGGATGAGCGCGGAAGACCGTCGCAGCGCCGCCGTCGTGACGCTCACGAAACTGTTCGGCCCGCGGGCGGCCGAGCCGATCGATTACGTCGAGCAGAACTGGATGGACGAGGAGTACACCCGCGGCTGCTACGGCGGACGGCTCGGCGCGGGCGTGTGGACGCAATACGGCGCGGCACTGGCCGAGCCGATCGGCCGGATCCATTGGGCGGGCGCGGAAACCGCCGAGGTGTGGAACGGCTACATGGACGGCGCGGTCCGGTCCGGCCGTCGCGCCGCCGCCGAGGTGCTCGCGGAGCAGGAGTCGTGAAAACCTTGGACGCCGCGCGGCTCGACGGTCTCGTCGAGGAACTCCGCCAGGGCGAGCGGACCTGGGCCCGGCTTTCTCTCGGCGACCGGCTCGATCTGCTCGCCGCGACGTCGTCCGCGCTCCAGGAGCATGCTCAGGAATGGGTCGAGATCGCCTGCGGGATCAAGGGATTGCCGACCGATTCCCCGTTGGCCGGCGAGGAATGGATCAGCGGACCGTACGCGGTGCTCAGCAGCATCGGCGCGCTCTCGGAGACGCTTGAAGCGCTGCGTGCCGGGCGGAGTCCGCTCGACGGCTTCCGGCTTTCCGCCGCCCCGGACGGCCGGACGACGGTCCGGGTTCTCCCCCACGGGATCTTCGATCGCTTGCTGCTCAACGGTTTCACCGCCGAGGTCTGGTCGCGGCCGGACGTGTCCGCGAAGCAATTCGCCGACGCCGCCGGACTGGCCCAGCGAGACCCGGCGAAGACCGGCGGCGTCGGTGTCGTGCTCGGCGCCGGGAACATCTTTTCCATCGCACCGCTGGACACGCTGTACGAATTGTTCGCCCACAACCGGGTTGTCCTGCTCAAGCTGAACCCGATCACCGATCCGCTCCTGCCGGTCCTCGAGAAGGTCTTCGCGGCCTTGATCGAACGCGGCCTGGTCCGCATCGTCACCGGCGGCGCGGACGTCGGCGCGGCGGCCGTCGACCATCCCGGCATCGGCCACGTGCACATCACCGGCAGCATCAAGTCCCACGACGCCATCGTGTTCGGGCCGGGCGAAGACCGCCGGACCGTCCGGCTGGACAAGCCGATCACCAGCGAACTCGGCGGGGTGTCGCCGACGATCGTCGTTCCGGGCCGCTGGTCCGCCCGGGATTTGGCGTTCCAGGCCGAACACGTCGTCACGCAGAAGCTGCACAACAACGGGTACAACTGCGTCGCGTCGCAAGTCCTGGTGCTCAGCAGCGATTGGGAACAGAAAGACGCTTTCCTCGCCGCGCTGCGCAAAGCGTATGCCGCGGCCAGGAAACGCACTCCCTACTATCCGGGCAGCGGCACCCGCTGCGAGGCCGCGCTCGCCGAGCACCCGGCCGCGGAACGCTGGGAAGGCCGGCTTCTCCTCGACGTGCCCGCGGACGGCGACGTCGCTTTCACCGAGGAGTACTTCGGCCCGGTCCTGGCGGTCACGCAGCTTCCAGGAGATCCGCGGCAGTTCCTCGACCGAGCCGTCGACTTCGCGAACGAGAAGCTGGCCGGGACGCTGGGCGCGAACATCGTGCTCCACCCGCGGACGGAACGGCGTCTGGGCAGCAGCTTCGCCGAGGCGATCACGCGCCTGCGGTACGGCACCATCGCGATCAACGCGTGGACCGGCGTCGGCTACCTGACCGCCCGCGCCTCGTGGGGCGCGTTTCCCGGGCATCCGCTCACCGACGTCCAGAGCGGGATCGGCGTAGTGCACAACGCGCTGCTGCTCGACCACGTCGAACGGACCGTCGTGCACGGGCCGTTTCGGCCGTTCCCCCGGTCGATCGCCACCGGGCAGCTCGCGATCTCGCCCCGCCCGCCGTGGTTCGTCACCAACCGCACGGCGCGGGTCACCGGACGCCGCCTGGCCGCGTTCGCCGGCCGCCCCGGCTGGTCCAAGCTGCCCGGGATCTTCGCGTCCGCGCTCCGGGGCTAGCGTCCTGACGTGAGGATTTGCCTCTTAAATCATATGCACCACTAATGGTATGTTGCGCTCACGATATCCGCCCACCCGAAAGGACCCGGCCATGACTCTCGCCGGAAAGACCGTCCTGATGTCCGGCGGCAGCCGCGGCATCGGCCTGGCCATCGCGACCCGCGCGGCGCGCGACGGGGCGAACGTCGTCCTGCTCGCGAAGACCGCCGAACCGCATCCGAAGCTCGAAGGCACCGTCTACACCGCCGCGAAGGAGATCGAAACGGCCGGCGGCCAGGCGCTGCCGATCGTCGGCGACGTGCGGTCCGAGGACGACGTCCTCTCCGCGGCCGAAGCGGCGGCGGAGCAGTTCGGCGGCATCGACATCGTCGTGAACAACGCGAGCGCGCTCGACCGGTCCGGCACCGAAGCGCTCTCGATGAAGCGCTACGACCTCATGCAGGACATCAACACCCGAGGCACGTTCTTGCTCAGCAAGGCGGCGATCCCGCACCTGCGCAAGGCCGCGAACGCGCACATCCTGACGCTGTCGCCGCCGCTGAACCTCTCCCCCGAGTGGATCGGGGCGCACCTGGGCTACACGCTTTCCAAGTACGGGATGAGCCTCTGCACGGTCGGCCTCGCCGAGGAACTCAAAGCGGACGGGATCGCAGCGAATTCGCTGTGGCCGCGCACGCTGATCGACACCGCCGCGGTACGCAACATCATCGGCGGCGAGAACCAAGCGCGCACGCCGTCAATCGTGGCCGACGCCGCGTACGCGATCCTCACCCGGCCGTCCCGCGAATGCACCGGAAACCTCTTCATCGACGACGAGGTGCTCGCCGCCGAGGGCGTCACGGATCTGTCCGGCTATCAGCGCGGGGACGGCGAACTGGCGCTGGACATTTTCGTCGACCCGGTCTGATCCCGCATCCGGTCGAACTCCCCCGGCAGCACGGCGCCCTCGTTCATTTTGGCGAGCAGCTTGTGCAGGGAATCGTGGGAACGCTGCGGAAGGTCGCTGAGCACGTGCCGGTCGAGGTCGGCCAGCACCGTGTTCGCCTTGCGCAGCGTCTCCCGGCCCGCGTCGCTGAGGTCGACGACGTAGCGCCGCCGGTCCTCGGGATCGCGGGCGCGCGCGGCCAGCCCGAGCGACTCGAGATCGTCCAGGCTGCTGACCATCGTCGCCGGGTCGATCCGCAGGTACGACCCCAGCGACAGCTGGGACATCGGCCCGTTGTCGGCCAGCGCCTGCAGCACGCTGTAGTGGCGGACCCGCAGGCCCAGCCCGTGCAGCCAGTCCTCGGCGAGGCGGAACGCGACCTGGCCGAGCTTGACCAGGAGACAGCTGGTGTGCTCCCCGATCCCGCCCGGCACCAACGGACCAGACATCGTTTCCCCTGCCCATCGTTAGCGGAACGTACGATTCCCGATGATACGGGCCGGGGACCGGCGGACGCGCGGATCGGGTGCGCTGCGCCGCGCCGGGCCCGGCAGGCGTTAATCTGGCCTGACCCGACAGCGCGAGAACACGGAACCCAGGTGAACCAGACCGGAGCACAGCCGCCAGCCGGAACGCAGGCCATCCGCCGAGCGCTCGGCATCCTGCGGCTCCTCATGGACGAGGACGGGGAGCTCACGCTGTCCGCGATCGCCCGCAAACTGGACCTCACGCCGGGCACGACGCACCGGGTCGTGCGCGCGCTGAGCTCCGACGGGCTCGTCGCGCACAACCCCCGCACCGACAGCTACCACCTCGGCCCCGGCGCCATCCTGCTCGGCCAGGCCGCCCAGCGCGTGCACGGGCTGCAGCTGGCGTTGCCGGTCATCCAGCGGATCAACGCGGACACCGGCGAGTCGGTCAACATCACGATTCGAGAGGGTGCCGAGTCGGTGGTGCTGCTGCGCGCGCAGTCGACGCTCCCGTTGCGGTTCGAGCAGCATCCCGGCGCGCGGTTTCCGTTGTATGCCACGGCTTCCGGCAAGGCGATGCTCGCCAATTCCCTCGACGCGGAGTCCTATCTCGCGAGCCTTCCGGCGGAATTGCCCGCGTTGACGTCGCACACGCTCGCCACCCGGGACGCCCTCGCGCTGGAGCTGGCCGAGACGCGCGATCGCGGGTACAGCATCGACAATGAGGAGAACGTCGCCGGGGTGCGCTGCGTCGGGGCTGGGGTGCTGGACGAACGTGGTCTGGCGCGGGCGGCTGTGGTGATCCAGGTGCCTACGGTGCGGCTGCCGGAGGATCGGGTTCCGGAGTTGGGCGCGCTCGCGGTTGAGGCGGCGAAGGAGATCGCGCCGTTCCTGCCCCCGGACCGCCTCACTGGGTAGGCCAGTTGTACGTGAGGGGAACCCTGAGGGAATCTGATTCCCTCAGGGTTCCCCTCACGTACCACGCCTCAC
>NZ_JBSFNS010000159.1:0-14553 GCF_053587275.1 Amycolatopsis sp. NPDC003676 | reverse complement strand
TTTCCCGCCTTGACAAGCACCCCCAGACCGTCAGCACACTCACGCTTCGGGGTGCCCCACGCAACCACCAAGCGATGTCGCCGCCAGGCGACGAGCCGAACCTCACCGAAACGCAGGATAAAACGCCAAATCAGCATGCGGCCCCAACCGAGCCCCCAACGCAGCAGCAACCCGCGTGGAGTGCTCGGCAACCTCAGTCAACCGCGAATACCCCGCATGCCGAGCCAACTCACGCCACCAAGTAACCAGCGCAGCCTCCCGGCTGACCGGAGTCGCATGCCGACTCAGATCAAGCCGAGGAAGCAAATCCCGGGTAACCTGCCAAACCTGCAACATCTCACTGACAGTGAGCTGCCGAGCCAACTCGACGTCATCAGCGAACGACGGCCACACGTCGACGATCTCAGCCCGCCAAGCAGCGATCATCGCCTCGCTCATCCCCGCGGGCAGGGCCATCGCCCGAGGATCGGACACGAACGGCAACCGCAGACACGACGCGTCTACCAGCGCAGTGCGAACCCGCCCCCGCTCGAAGTCCAAAAACCGAACCCCAGACCCCGTGACCAGGTTGTTCTCCGGAGCAAGCTCGACCGGACTGAACGCCCGAAAAGCAGCCGACCGAGCCTGAGCGACAGCCTCGGCAAGGCGCTCACGCACCGCCTCGGGAACAGGCACATCGAGCAACTCGGACAACAGCTCTTCAACGTCGTCGACCAGACCCGACAGCCCGTCATTGTCGGTCCGCACCGGCCCGCCCAGTCGCCGCAGCAACGCATTGAAATCCGCTTCACGACTAGCAGTACTAGCGTGCAGTCGCCCCAACGACCGAGCCCAAGACAACAGAGCCCGCTCGGCCGCACGAGAGTCCCGGGCAGCCAGCTTGTCCTGCAAAGTAGGCGCGCGCCCGAGGTCCTCGATCACCAGCACCCGATGCCCGCCGTCGTGAGCCAGCAGCTCAGGACACATCCGCTCGTCCGGAGCCAACGCGGTGAACAGCTGGTAGCTCACAGCCTCCTGAGCGAACGGATCGACCCGACCGGCTTCCGGCGGATCCGGATAATGCTTGACCACCAACGTCCGCGGCAACGCGAACGAGGACGACACGACCCGCGCCCGGACGACTGTCGCCGGTCCGCTCCCGGAGAGGTGTTCCGGCGAAACCAGCGTGATCGCGCTCCCGAACCGGCGCGTGAGCACCGCCTCGCCCGCCGCGACGGCCGCGGCGACGGCGAGTTCCCCGGCTTCCGCCCGGACTCCGGCGTCGCCGGCGGAGGAGGTGTCGACTGTCATTGTCACCGACCCTACTCGTGACTGAGCAACCATGACCACAACGTTCCGGGCGCCGGGACGCGCCCGGATTCACCCACGGGAAAGCGGACGCAGCAATGCCGCGGAACGTTGCTTGCGTCGGCGAACTATCAGCACAATGGCCGCAGCAAGAACGATTCCGAAGAGGTTGACCAGCAGCTGCAGCACAGAAAAACCGGCCCGGTCCCATCGCCCCGCGACGGCCGCGACCATCGCGTAACCGGCCGCCGGAACGGTCGTCACCGAAATGAACACGCCGACGAGCGCGGCCGATTTCGCCGACGTCATCGCGAGCATTCCGGCCGCCCCGGCGAGCAATGCCACCACGAACGACGCGGGCCCGACCTGGTACACGAAATCGACCTGGTGGTTGTTGACGATCGCGTGCGGGTCGAAGAGCCCGGCCGTGCTGCCGAGCAGGACGCCGAGCAGCGTGATCGCCATGGAGACCGGGAATCCGAGCGCCAGCGCGACCCCGGCCCGGCGGACCAGGTCCCAGCGGCCCAGCACCACGCCGACCGCGATCGCAGCGAGCGGGCCGAACTCGGGACCGACCACCATCGCGCCGACGATCGTGACCGACGAATCGGTGAGCACGCCGACCGCGGCGAGCAGGCACGCGATGGCGAGGAACGCCTGGAACGTGGCGTTCCACCGGGATTCCTCGCCGGTGCGGCCGAGCAGCTCCTGCCACACGACCGCGTCCGCGCCTTCGCCGGGAGCGGCTTCCTCGGCCGCGTCGGCGGCATCGGAAAGCGCCGTGTCCAGCGATTCCATGGTGATGCCGCCGCTGCGGTCGAGACCGAGCGTGCACAGTGCGTCGACGATGTCGTCGGCCGCTTCCCGCGCGATGTCCGCCTCGATGAGGTCACCCTCGGGCGAGACGGACGCCCCGCGGTGCACGATCAGGTGCGCCGCGCCCGGATGGGTGCGCAGCAGCTCCAGCGTCTCGTCAGTGCGCTCCGGCGGGCAGATCGCCCTGAGGTGCAGCACTAGACCGCCCCGCCCTGCCAGCCGTTCTCGACGGACACGCCGCTACTTCTCCTGTGCGGCAGCCGATTTGTTCTGCGGGACAACCGGTTTCGCGTCGATCCCGGCTTCCTTGCGCTGCTGCGCGGTGATCGGCGCGGGCGCGGCGGTGAGCGGGTCGTAGCCGCCGCCGGTCTTCGGGAACGCGATCACGTCGCGCAGCGAGTCGGCCTTGGCCAGCAGCATCACGATGCGGTCCCAGCCGAACGCGATGCCGCCGTGCGGGGGCGCGCCGAACTGGAACGCTTCGAGCAGGAAGCCGAACTTCTCCTGCGCTTCCTCCTCGCCGAGTCCCATCAGCGCGAACACGCGCTTCTGGACGTCCTCGCGGTGGATACGGATCGAGCCGCCGCCGATCTCGTTGCCGTTGCAGACGAGGTCGTACGCGTAGGCGAGCGCGTTGCCCGGGTCCTGCTCGAACTTGTCGATCCACTCCGGGGTCGGCGAGGTGAACGCGTGGTGCACGGCGGTCCACTTGCCGGAGCCGACCGCGACGTCGTCGCCAATGTCCTCGACCGGCGCGAACAGCGGCGCGTCCACGACCCACACGAACGACCAGGCGTCCTCGTCGATCAGGCCGAGCTTGCGGCCGATCTCGTCGCGCGCGGCGCCGAGCAGCGGCTGCGCGGCGGAAATCTTGCCCGCGGCGAAGAAGATGCAGTCGCCGGGCTTCGCGCCCGCGGCTTCCGCGACGTTCGCGCGCTCGGTCTCGGAAAGGTTCTTGGCGACCGGGCCGCCGAGCGTGCCGTCCTCGTTGACCAGGACGTACGCCAGGCCCTTCGCGCCGCGCTGCTTCGCCCACTCCTGCCAGGCGTCAAGCTGACGGCGCGGCTGCGAAGCCCCGCCCGCCATGACGACCGCGCCCACGTACGGAGCCTGGAACACGCGGAACGGCGTGTCGGCGAAGAAGTCGGTGAGCTCGGTGATCTCGAGGTCGAAGCGCAGGTCCGGCTTGTCGGAGCCGTACTTGGCCATCGACTCGCGGTAGGTGATCCGCGGGATCGGGGTGGCGATCTCGTGGCCGATCAGCTTCCAGAGCGACTTCACGATGGCCTCGCCGACCGCGATGACGTCGTCCTGCTCGACGAAGCTCATCTCGATGTCGAGCTGGGTGAACTCGGGCTGCCGGTCGGCGCGGAAGTCCTCGTCGCGGTAGCAGCGGGCGATCTGGAAGTAGCGTTCCATGCCGCCGACCATGAGCAGCTGCTTGAACAGCTGCGGCGACTGCGGGAGCGCGTACCAGGAGCCGGGCTTGAGCCGCGCGGGCACGAGGAAGTCGCGGGCGCCTTCCGGGGTGGAGCGGGTCATCGTCGGCGTCTCGATCTCGACGAAGTCCTGCCCGTGCAGCACCTCGCGCGCGACGCGGCTGACCTCGCTGCGCAGCCGGATCGCGGCCGCCGGGCCGCTGCGGCGCAGGTCGAGGTAGCGGTACTTGAGCCGGACCTCCTCGCCGACGTCGACCCGATCGTCGATCGGGAACGGCAGCGGAGCGGCCTCGGACAGCACTTCCAGCTCGGTGGCGAGGACCTCGATCTCGCCGGTGGCGATGTCCGGGTTCGCGTTGCCCTCGGGCCGTCGCGACACCTCGCCGACGACCTTCACGCAGAACTCGGAGCGCAGCGCGTGCGCGCGCTCGGCCATCTCGCCCTCGCGGAACACGACCTGCGCGACGCCGCTGGCGTCCCGGAGATCGATGAAGATGACTCCGCCGTGATCGCGCCGCCGCGCCACCCAGCCGGTGAGGGTGACGGTCTGACCGGCCTGCCCGGCACGCAGAGTGCCGGCTTGATGAGTGCGGAGCACTGCGACTGCTCTCCCTAGGTCCACGAGTTCGGGTGCGGCGGCGTTTTCGGTTGTTCGGCCGAGCACGCATTTCGCCGGATACAGAGGCTAACGAACCCGGTGACGGGGGGCGCGGGCAGGTTTGGGTCGGGGTCGTTGAGGCAGCGGGGGTTGGGGCCGTGAGGGGCGGCGGGGCCGGGTGGTGAGCGGGCTCGGGGTGGGTGTGGTGGGGCTGGAGTGGCGGGTGGGTGCGCGGGGAGACGCAGGCTCGCGCCGCGCGGCTGGGACGGCGGCGGGCTCGGACGGCAGTGCGGGCTCGGCGGGGCGGAGATGGTGCGGACAGCGGGGGTCGGATGACGGGAGGCAGTGGATTCGGGCAGCGATCAGAGCTGGCGGAGCGGGCTCGTGCAAGCCGCGGGCGGCAGGCCGCCTGGTCAGCCCACCTCACCGCATGGATCGCAGTGCGGACTCCGGGTCGCCTGGGTCACGGGACTGCCGTCCGCCCCGGGCAGCGGGCAGGCTCGCCGCCCCAAGCCGCAGTCGCACCAAGCGGCAGTCGCGCGGTGCGGCTTCCGGCTCCCGGCTCCCGGCTCCCGGCTCAGTCTGGACTGCTCGATCAGCCTAGGCTGCGCCGGAAGCCACCAGCCCAGCAAGTCACAAGAGCCGCAACTGTTCAGCCTCCCCCGCTCGTTGTTCCGGTACCGCGGTCCCCGTCTCCTCCGGTGGAGCCGCGTCCGTCCGGGTTTCCGAATGCGCCCGGGGTGCCCGCGGATCCAGCCCGTGCCGTCGCAGCAATGGGCCTACCACCGTGGCCAGGCGTTCTCGGTAGCCGCGGTCGGCGTAGCTTCCCCGGGCGTACAGGCGGCGGTATCGCGGGGCCAGCCCGGGGTACTCCCGTTTCAGCCACTCGGCGAACCACTCCCGGGCGCCTGGTCGCAGGTGCAGCGGCAGCACTGTCACTCTGGTCGCCCCAGCCTCGGCTAGTTGGGCGAAAAGCGGGTCTAGCGCCTCGGGGGAATCCGTCAGGTACGGCAGCACTGGCGCGACCATTACTGAGCACGGAAGCCCGGCCGCCGCGGCTTTGCGGATGAGGTCCAGCCGGGCGCGCGGGGTGGGGGTGCCGGGTTCCAGACGACGTTGCAGGTCACCGTCCAGCAGGGCCAGTGACACTGCCAGGTGGACCGGGACGTCCTTGCTCACCGACTCCAGCAAAGGCAGGTCCCGGCTCAGCATGGTGCCCTTCGTGAGGATCGACAGCGGCGTCCCGGAGTCGGCGAGTGCGCGGATGATCCCGGGCATCAACCGGTAACGGCCTTCGACGCGTTGGTAAGGATCAGTGTTCGTGCCCATCGCGACCGGTTCTCGTTGCCAGCTCGGGCGTTTCAGTTGCGCGGTCAGCACTTCCGGGGCGTTGACCTTGACCACGACCTGCGTATCGAAATCCCGGCCGGCATCGAAGTCCAGGTAGGTGTGGGTGTTCCGAGCGAAGCAGTTGTGCGACACCATCCCGTCGGCGATGAAATCGCTGGTGCCCGTCGTGATGTCGAACAGCGGCAACTCCAGACCCACCGGCGCGACGCTCGTGACCGTGCGCCGGACGCCGCCGATCACTGTGCCGTCCAGGGAGCGTTTCCATTCGACCGCGGGATCGACCAGGTGCAGGAAGCGCAGCACTTCTCCGGTTCCGCCGGTGAGCCGCGCTTGGCGGCGGCCGGGGTGCTGGCGATGGCCGACGGTGTCATAGCTGAACGAGAAACGGTCCAGTGCGGCGAACAGCATGTCCACGACTTCGTTCTCGTCGTGCGCGATGGAGAGCGTGCCGCGCCGGTAGCCGCCCGCGAGGTCGAAGAGCCCGGCTAGGAATCCGCGTGCCCAGTGGGCGTCTGGCTCTCGCGGGATTCGCATGAAGCCCACTGACGAGCCGAAATCCGGGAGGTACGCCAGCGCTCGCGAGGCGGCGTCCGATTCCGCGGCGAAACCGCCTGAGCGCAGCATTCCGCACAGATAACCGGCGCGGTAGCCGAGCGTGTCGTCCGGCGTGCGGGCGAACCGGCCCGCGCCGACCAGTTCTGTGCCGGGTTCCAGGTGCGGCCGTTGCGCGGTGCCGAGTTTGCTGCCGGTGACGTACTTCCAGCCGCGTGCGCTGAGGAACCGGTGGTCCGGCCCGGCGACGATCCGCGTGCCGTCGTCGAGCGTGACGCGGTACGCCGGGCGCACCGTGGTCCAGTGCGCGAGCACCTCGGTGGGCACGAGCCTGCGCGCGACGCCGTGCCCGCGCGTGCCCATGATCCGGTCGCCCACGCGCAGGTCGGCGATCGGCTTCGAGCGGCCGTCGGCCATCAGGACCGGCGTGTCGCCTTCGAGGCAGTACGTGCACGCGTGCGAACACCCGCGATACGGATTGACCGACCACCGGAACGGCACCGCGGACGACACGGGCACCCGGTTCAGCACGGACCGGGCGCGCACCTCGTGAAAGGTGACGCCGCCGAACTCCGGCGCCCGCACCGAGCGCACCACGTCCCCGAAGGCACCGAGACCGGGGAGTGCCGGCTCCTCCTTCCCCGCTCGCAACTGTTCCCAACGCACCCCAACAGTCGAACACATGTTCTAAAGCCGTGTCAAACATATGTTCGAACACCCCTCGAACGAGCGACGAACGGCTCAGCCGCCGAAGCGCTCCAAGGCGCGGATCTTGTTCGTCGCGTCGAGCGCCGCCACCTTGTACGCCTCGGACAGCGTCGGGTAGTTGAACACCGCGTCCACCAGGTAATCCACTGTCCCGCCGCAGCCCATCACCGCCTGTCCGATGTGCACGAGATCAGTCGCGCCGGTACCGAATACGTGCACTCCCAGCAACTTCCGGTCCGCCGTCGACACCAGCAGCTTCAACATCCCATAGCTGTCCCCGGAAATCTGCCCGCGCGCCAGCTCCCGATAGCGCGCGATACCGACCTCGTACGGCACCGAAGACGACGTCAGCTGCGCCTCGGTCGCACCCACGTACGAGATCTCCGGGATCGTGTAGATCCCGATCGGCTGCAACGCGCCGATGTCGTTCGCCGGTTCGCCGAACGCGTGGTACGCGGCAAGACGGCCCTGATCCATCGAGGTCGCCGCCAAAGCCGGGAAGCCGATCACGTCGCCGACCGCGTACACGTGCTCGACCGAGGTCCGGTAGTGCTCGTCGACCTCCAGCCTGCCGCGTTTGTCCGCACTCAGACCCGCGTTCTCCAGCGCCAGCGCGCCGGTCATGCCCTGGCGGCCGGCCGAGTACATCACCGCGTCCGCCGGGATCCGCTTGCCGCTGACCAGCGTCGTCACGGTGGCGTCGTCGGAGACCGCGACGTTCGCGACCTTCTCCCCGAACCGGAACGTGACACCGAGGTCGCGCAGCTGGAACTTCAGCGATTCCACGATCTCCGGGTCGCAGAAGTCGAGCATCTGGTCGCGCTGCTCGACCACCGTCACCCGCGAGCCGAGCGCGGCGAACATCGACGCGTACTCGATCCCGATCACCCCCGCACCCACCACGACCAGCGACGACGGGATCGTCTCCATCGCCAGGATCTCGTCCGAGTCGAGCACGCGCGCGGCGTCGAAGTCGACGTGGTCCGGGCGCGCGGGACGGGTGCCGGTCGCGATGACGACGTAGTCGCCGGTGATCGTGCGCCGGTCGCCGCGGTGTTTGCCGTCGACCAGGACCGTGTGCGGGTCGGCGAACGAGCCGATGCCGCCGATGAGATCGACGTGGTTGCGCAGCAGTTGCGCACGCACCACCTGGACCTCGCGCCCGATGACGTGCTGCGTGCGCGCCATCAGATCCGCGATGGTGATGTCCTGTTTCACCCGGTAGCTCGCGCCGTACAGCTCGCGCTGGTTCATCCCGGTCAGGTACAGCACGGCTTCGCGCAGCGTCTTGGACGGGATGGTGCCCGTGTTGACGCACACGCCGCCGACCATGTCGTGCCGGTCGACGACGGCGACTTTCTTCCCCAGTTTCGCCGCCGCGATGGCGGCTTTCTGCCCTCCCGGGCCCGAGCCGATGACGATGAGGTCGTACTCGTATTCGCTCACGGCCCCGAGCCTGCGCACTCGCGGCAGTCCGCGCAAGTCCTCACGACCGGGTCGGCACCGGCTCGTCAGCAACAATTCGGCTGGTCAGGACCGCAAGGCGCCCCGGCGGCGGTGCAGATCGGCGACCGACCCGAGCGCGGCGTCGAGTTCCTCGCGCAGCAAGGCGGCCTGCTGCGCGGCGACGTCCTCCCCCAGCAACTCGGCGGCCCGCCCCTCCTCCAGCAACGCCAGCGCCTCCCACGGCGACGACGCCAGCTGTCCGCTCAGGGCGCCCGCGTCAGGCGGCGACAGCTGCTCGGCCAGGCCAGCGGTGCCAGCGGCGATCAGCGCAGCGACGACGAGGTGCGGCTGAGCATCGGCCCCCGCGAAGCGGAACTCCAGCCGCGGCGCGGACGACGTCCCGCACAGCCGGATCGACGCGGTCCGGTCATCCGGCCCCCAGCGCAGTTCGCGCGGCGAGAACGGGGCGGTCCGGAGCCGGACGTAGCTGTTCCACGTCGGAGCCCAGACCGCGGACAACGCCCGCGCGTCCCGCAGCACTCCGGCGAGAAAAGCCGCCAGCGCGAACGGAAACCCGACTGGTCCGTCTGATGTGGACAGTGACAGGTGGACGTGACAGGAATTCCCCTGACCGGGCTCCGGCGCGGCGAGATAGTCGGCTTGCACATCGTGCTCAGCGGCTACCCGCCGGGTCACCATCTGCAGCAGCAGCGCGTCATCGCAGGCCGCGAGCGCGTCGCGATGCCGCAGGACGACCTCGTACTGACCCGGATGGCACTCCGCCCGCGCCGATTCCACGCCCAGATCGGCCGTGGCGGAGCGCAGATCAGCGAGCAGCGGCGCGAGGCGTTCGGTGCCGCCGACGGCGTAGTCCACGCCATGCCCGGTGAGCGGATCTCCTTCCAGGTTCCGGAAAACCACCTCGTGCTCGATCCCGATCGACGGAACCAGCCCGTGCTCTTCCAACCGCGCCAGCTGCCTGCGCAACACCGTCCGCGGCGCGAGCCCGGCCGGTTCGCCGGACGGGAACTCCGCGTCCCCGACCACCGCCCACGTCCGGTCGCCGAGCGGATGCGCCGTCGCCGCGTCGAGCCGCACGCGCAGGTCGCCGAACCCGCCGAGATACGGCTTCAGCGGGCCGATCTCCGGCAACGGCTCCCGCTCCGGTGTCCAAGCGAAGATGTAGCCGCACACGCCGTATCCGCTGTCCAGCACCTCGGCGGCGAACGGCGCGGCCAGCTCGACCGCCGCGAACCGCGCGTGCGGATCGGGCACCAACAGCACCAGCCGAGCGCCGTCCTCGGCAAGCACTCGACGCAACACTTCCGCCGCCGCCGAGCCCGCTTCGGCGCGCACTGCCAGCGAACGAGGCCCGACCGGACGGTCGAACGGGCTCACCAGGCACCGTCCGGATCGGGCGCGCGCAACGGGTTCGGCACACGACCCCAGCGGACGTCGAACTCGTCGTCGCGCTCGACCTTGTCGAACCCCTGTCCGGCGAGGTGTTCGCGGTTGAGCGTGACGCGCTCGACGTCCGGCGCGAACAGTCGACAAGCGTCGAATCGCTCGGCCACCTCGGGGTTTTCGTCGCGATAGCGGCCGACTACCTCCCGCACCAACGCCCAGAAGTCGCCGCGCGCCAGGTCGAGATCGTCCAGCAGCAGCTCCGCCCAGAACCGCAGCTGGCCGGAGAAAACCGAGCTGAACAGCGACTGGGCGAGCAGATGCGCGGGCCAGCGCAGCATGTCGGCATCGGCGTCCGGCGGAAGGTCCGCGTAGCAGGGCAATTCCTCGTCCAGCAGGTCGACGCCCTGCGCGAAGTCCTTGATCGCGACGCGCAATGGGCGGCCTTCCTCGTCCACCACCAGCACGAGATTCTGGCCGTGCGGGCAGAATCCGACTCCGTACTGGAGCAGCCAGTGCAGCAACGGCGTGAGCAGCAGGTCGAACAGCCGCGACAACCACGCCTCCGCACCGTCGCCGGACTGCGTGATCAGCCTGGTCAGGACGGTTTCCCCGGCGGCATCGCGGTACGGCAAGGCCGCGAACGAGATCGCCTGCTCCCCCTCGCCGAGCCGGGCGACGAGCGGCTCCCGCCACAGCGCACCGAGCGTCTCGTGGAACCGGTACGGCAGCTCCTCCAGCGACCCGAACAGCGGATGCCGCACCGAAACGCTCGCCACCTCGCCGAGCAGCTCGAAGCGGTATTTCTCGGACAGCAGCGGATCGGCCGCGTCGATCCCGCGCAGCCATTCGGTGACCGACGGCCCGGCGAGCGTCGCCGCGGAGTTCAGGCCGCGGTAGACGAGCGTATTCCTTACGGAGACCGCGGTTTTCACGTCACGCCGATCGGGCCGCGAGCTATTGGCGAGGGTCCGTACAGTCTGATGTGGACGGTAGACGTCGCTGCTCTCCCCCAGCTCGGCCATCCGGCCGGTCGCCAGCTCGGCGGCGTAAAGCGTGCCGATGATTTCGTCGGCCTGCCAAGGATGCACCGGCACCCAGACGTAGTCGGCGAGAGGGCCGAGACGCACCGTGCGAGCCGTGAACTCGGCGCGGGTCGGCTCGTCCAGCTCCTCGCGCAGCAATGTTTCCGCGTCGAGCCCGGCGACGCTGCGGAACTGCGCGAGATCGCGATGCACGGCGTACCACCGCAGCCGGATGTCGGCACCGGATTCAGGCGCGTAGCGGGCGCGGTCGCGGGCGGAAAACCCGACGCGGCCCTTGTTCAGCACCAGCCGGGGGTGGCCGGTGAGGTGACCGTCGGCGAGGTTGTAGTCCATCGTGGACAGCGCGGCGGCGGTCGGTGCGCGGAGCAGCCGGGTGGCCTCGTTGGCGACCGTCGAGGTCAGCTCGGCGAGGACGTCGGCGAGCCGGAGGCCGGTGAGCCCGAGCCGTTCGCGCGCGTCGACGATCAGCGTGCGCGGGTCGTCCGCCGGAGCTTCCGCACCGCGAGCGACCCGGATTGCACTGCCGGGCAGCACGGTCCACGATTCGAACGCGCCTCGGCGTGCTTCGAAGCGGTACGACACGTCGTCGGGAAGATCGAGCTGCCAGCTGCGATGTCCGGCCCGCGTCGGTTCGCCGGGTTGCGGCACCAGCATCGCTTCGTAAGACAGCTCGCCGAGCATTTTGTGCGTGACGAGCGAGCCCGCGGCCCGCCAAGCGGCATCGTCGGTCAGGGTCACTGGTCCTCCGTCTGGTCGAGGCCGAACGTGGTGAACGCCGTCCGCTCGGGCAGGTCGTACACCGGTTTTCCGCATACCGCATTGAGAATCGCCGCTGCCCGCCACGCGCCGAGCCCGAGATCCGGCGCGCCGGGACCGTGCGTGTGCCGTTCCGCGTTCTGCACGAACAACGGCCCCGGCACATCGAGTTCGACGCGATAGTCGGCACCGATCACGAGCCGCCTCTGCGCGTCGCGGCGAACCGCTTCGCCGAGCCCCTGCAGCAACGGCCCGGTCGGCGTTTCCGCGTAGCCGGTGGCAGCTACCACCGCGGACGTCCGATGCACCGCGGTCGTTCCTTGCTGGGCATGCCGCAGCCCCAGTTCGATCCCGTCGCCGACGGTCGCGGACACCACCTCGACGCCCGGCGTCAGCACCGCGCCCGGCCAGCCGCCGCCGATGCTCCGCCGGTACAGCTCGTCGTGGATCTCCGCCATCGTCTCGGCGTCGATCCCTTGGTACAGCTGCCATTGCGTCGGAAGAAGCTGGTCGCGGACCGTTTCGGGCAGGCCGTGGAAGTACGCCGTGTAGTCCGGGGTGAACTGCTCCAGGCCGAGCTTGGAGTATTCCATCGGCGCGAAGGCCGTCGTGCGCGCAAGCCAGCGCAGACCGTCCATAGTGGACCGCGAACGCAGCAGGTCGAGAAACACCTCCGCTCCTGATTGTCCCGAACCGACGACCGTCACCGAATCCGCGGCGATCAGCTCAGACCGGCACGCGAGGTAGTCAGCGGAATGCAGGGCGAGCACGTCCGACGCGGACACCAAGGGCTGCAACGGTTCCGGCACGCTCGGCTGCGTGCCGACACCGAGCACGACAGCCGCCGCCAGCACCGGATCTGAACCAGAGACGGTCAGCTCGAACGCGTCTTCGCGGTCGATCCAGCGCAGCCCGGTGACCTCGTGCCCGAACCGGCACGACGGCAGCCGGGACGCCGCCCAGCGTCCGTAATCGTCGTACTCGGCGCGCGGCAGATGGAACCGCTCGGCGAAATAGAACGGCAGCAACCGGCCGCGTTCCCGCAGGTAGTTGAGGAACGAGTGGCGGCTGGTCGGGTCGACGAGCGTCACCAGATCGGCAAGGAACGGGACCTGCAGCGTCGCACCGTCCAGGAGCAACCCGGGGTGCCAGCGGAACTCAGGGCGCGCGTCGAACAGCACGACCTCCAGCTGGTCGAGGGGATCCGCCAGCGCGGCCAGCGACAGGTTGAACGGCCCGATCCCGACCCCGGCGACGTCATAGCGCCTCACGAGGCGACCGGGCTTTCCCGCGAGACAGTCGCACGCAGGTCGGCCGCGACGGTGGCCACCGCGTCGAGCAGCGGCCGGTAGTCGGCGGGCGTGGTGTGCGGGTGCAGGAGGGTGAGCTTGAGCCACAGCTGCGAAGTACCGTCCGGACCAGTCGGCAGCGCGCCACGGCCGATCACCGCGGTGCCGTCTTCCAGCAACGTCCGGCGCACCTGCGCGACCAGGTCGTCCCCGGCCAGCTCGTCCGCCACCACCGGCCGGAAAACCACTGTGGACAGTTCAGGCGCACCCCACGACCGCAACGCCGGATGGTCCTCGACCATCGCATGCACGCCGGAAGCGTTGGCACAGCAGCGTTCCACCAGCGCACCGATCCCGGACGTGCCGAGCGCGCGCAGCGTGACCGCCATCCGGAACGCGTCCGGACGCCGAGACGTCCGCAGCGAACGGCCGAGCAAATCGGGCAGTCCAGCTTCAGTGTCGTCATCGGCGTTGAGGTACTCGGCGCGGACGGTAAGTGCCTGCAGATCAGCCTCCCCGCGCGCGCAGAACACCCCAGCCGCGACCGGTTGCCAACCGAATTTGTGCAGGTCAAGCGCTACCGAATCGGCAAGCTCCAGACCTGCGACGCGAGAACGGAGAGTCTCGCTGCAGAGCGCGAGACCGCCGTACGCCGCGTCGACGTGCAGCCGCGCTCCAGTCCGGCGGCAGATCTCGGCGATCTCCGGCAACGGGTCGATCCGTCCGGTGTTGGTGGTGCCCGCGGTCGCGACCACCACGGCCTGCGCGCCGAGCGATGCCAACGCCTCGGCCAGCGCGGACGGGACCATCCGGTCGTCCACGCACGGCACCACGACCGGTGCGGGCAGCCCGAGCAGCCACGCCGCGCGAGCGACGCTGTGGTGCGAATTAGCGCCGCAAACCGGTCGTGTGACACCGGATTCGCGAGCGAGCAGGAGTCCGAGGAGGTTGGATTCGGTGCCGCCGGAGGTGACGACGGCGTCCGGGCGGGCGGCGTCCGGATAGCAGAGCCGGGCGAGCCCCGTGGTGAACTCGCGCTCGATCTCGCTCGCGACCGGGGCCTGGTCCCAGGAGTCCATGGACGGGTTCAGCGCGGAAGCGACGACATCAGCGGCGACGGAAACCGCCAGCGGCGGACAGTGCAGATGCGCGGCGCACGCCGGATCGGCAGGATCGGCGGATCCAGCGGCAAGCAGCGCGGACAGCTCTTCCAAGGCTTGCTCCGCGCCCACTCCGTCCCGCGCGAGCCCGGAGGACTGGCCACGAGCGAGCGAGGCCGCGACCGCGGCCGGGCCACCGGCCGGAACCGGCCCGCCGCGTTCCGCCGTACCCGCCGCCATCCCGCGCAACGCCGCGGGAAGCAGCTGGCCCAACCGGTCCGCGCCGCCGACCCCTCCGGCGAGCCACTCCGCCGAAGCGACACCGGACTTGGAGGCCGCCGGCACTGAGGGCGCATCCGCCATGGAACCGCCTTTCTTAGGGTAACCTTGCCTTACCCTGCGCAACAATACGGATACCCACCGAGAGCCCGCGACCGGGGCCGCACCCGCGCCCCAGCATGCTTGGGCAAACCGCCCCCACGCGTCCGCCGTACGGGACCCCGCTACCCCCGACCGCCTCCGCCCACCAAGACCCGCCCGGCCTCATCACCGCACAAAAACGGCCGGTGCCCCCACGAAGGAAGCACCGGCCGTTTCGCGAAAATCAGCACGCCGGCCCAACACCCGCTCGAAACCGTCTCGCCACGAGCGAGCCGACAACCCCGAGACAACGAGCCAGTCCGTGATCACTCCGCCCACGCCCAGCTAACTGGACCACAACGCGGGATCGCGTCGGCGTGTCGAGGAGCAGCGTGCACGGCC
>NZ_JBSFNS010000158.1:0-14798 GCF_053587275.1 Amycolatopsis sp. NPDC003676 | reverse complement strand
ACAGCGCGTTCACCTTCCTCATGGGGCCCGAAGGCGACTACCTCGCACACTTCGCGGATACGGTGGACAGCAAGGAAATCGCCGCCACCGTCAAGGCCTCCCTGGCGGTGCGGTGATGCTCGCCGCGCCGGACATCTCGGGGTATCCCGCACTCGACGACTTCCAAGCGGGACACGTCCAGCACGTGCGCAACCTCGTCGCCCAGCAGGACAACGAGTGGGCGAACATGGGCAGCATGCTGTGGGGCCAGGAATGGACCGACGCTTATCGCTATCAGCTCACTCAGATGGCCTATACCCTGGGTTTCGCGCATTTCCACCATCTTCCCGCCGCTCCCGGAGCGTTCCGTCCGGCTTTCGAGGAGATCATCCGGAAAATGCAGCTTCCGGAAGTGTGGGCGTACTGGCGCGAGACCAGTCGGGGCAGCATCCGCAACAATCCGGACATCACCGAATTGCGCGAGGGCTGGCGCGATCCGGTGTTCAAAGAAAACATCATGTACAGCGGCCGGTTCTTCGCGATCCTCGGCATGCACAGCATGCTTTTCGACAGCGACCAGTACGACCGCGACGGCGCGCTTTCCTTCCGCTGGGACCCGCTGTTCCAGGGACTCGGCCCGGAAGTCTACGAGTACTCGCTCAGTTCGCTCGCCGACAACCTGTACTGGCAGATGGCCGAACAAGGCTGGTACGGCATCGTCTGCGAACCCAACTGCCTTTTCCTCGTCTGCAACCAGTTCCCGATCCTCGGGTTCCGGTTCCTCGACCTGCGCAAGGGCACGTCGGTCGCCGAGGAGGTCACCCAGGCCTACCAGGCGGCGTGGGACAAGCGGGGAATCCTCAACGAATACGGCGAGTACTGGCGGCTCTGGCTGGTCGAGCAGGACCGGCCGGAAATGCCGCTGGAAGGCGGCGGAAACGCCTGGACGGCGCTGAACCTGAACGCCTGGAGCCGCGACCTGGTGCACCGGCTCTACCCGGACCAGATCCGCGACGAGATCCGGCGCACCCCGGACGGCCTGGTCACCCTCGCCGAACCGACCGCGACGCTGGAGGCCCGCAAAGCCCGCGCCGCCGGCCGCGAACCGGAGTTCACCCGCGACCTGGACTTCACCTGGCGCGCCCCGGCTTTCGGCTACGTCGCCGGCTGCATGGCCGAGGTCGGCGATGCGGACAACCTGCGCGGCCTGCTCGGCTACGCCGACGCGTACCTGAACCCGACCTGGGAGAACGGCGGCCTCTTCTACCCGCGCCAGGACCGTTCGTTCGACGAGAACGGCAACCTGATCTTCATGGACCGGCTGACCGGGAACGCGATGCTCGGCTACGCCCGGCTGAACGTCCCGGACGGGCTGTGGAAGATGTATCACCACCCGTGGACCGCCGAGCATTTCCGCGAGCCGCAGGTGACCCGGATCGACGGCGCGGCCGAAGTTCTCCGCGCCTGGTACGACCGGGAGAAGTCGCTGCTGGCGCTGACTTTGCGTCCCGTCGCCGGAAAACCCACCGACGTGACGCTGCGGATCAGCAATGCCGACGCGCCCTGGAAACTCTTCCGCGACGACGTGTTCGCCGCCGATTCCGCCGGGACGGGAACCCCCGGCCTCCACGTCCGGCGCGAGGAGGACGACCTCGTCGTCAGCCTCCCGCTGCCGGTGCGCACCAATCTGACGCTCTGTTTCTGAGGAGAAACCCGTGAAACTGGCTAATGTGGACGGTCGGGCCGTCCTGCTCACCGCTGAGGACAAGGGGATCGACGTCGCCAAAGCGTCGGGCGGCATCTTCGGCTTCGGCTCCGTCTACCAGAACTGGACCGAATTCCGGGCTTGGGCGAAGAAACTCACCGCCGAACCCGACGTCGTCTTCACCCGTGCCCAGCTCGGTTCGCCGTCCCCCGCGCCGCGGCAGATCGTCGCGGTCGGGCTCAATTACGACGCCCACGCCGCGGAGTCGGGTTTCGCCGCGCCGGACGGCCTTCCCCCGGTGTTCGCCAAATTCGTTTCCGCGCTGACCGGCCCGGACGCCGAAGTCGTGCTGCCGCCCGGCGGAAACGTGGACTGGGAGGTGGAGCTGGTCGCGGTCATCGGCCAGACCACCCATCACCTCGAGGAATCCAAGGCGTGGGACCACATCGCCGGGGTGACGATCGGGCAGGACCTTTCCGAGCGGGTCTCGCAACTGGCGGGCCCGGCCCCGCAATTCGGCCTCGGGAAGTCTTTTCCGAACTTCGCGCCGGTCGGCCCGTGGCTGGTCACGCCGGACGAGCTGGCGGATCGAAACGACCTGGCCTTGTCGTGCGCGGTCGACGGCGAGACCGTGCAGGACGGCCGGACCAGCGAGCTGATCTTCCCGGTCGGGAAGCTGATTTCCGCTCTGTCGCAATCGATCACCCTGTACCCGGGCGATCTCGTCTTCACCGGAACGCCCTCCGGTGTCGGCGTCGGCCGTACGCCGCAGCGATTCCTGCGAGCCGGGGAAGAGCTGGCCAGCCGGATCGAAGGCCTCGGCGAAATGCGGCAGACCTTCGTCGCGGATCCGGAGGCCTGACGTGGGGATGCATCGGCTGACCCGGGTCACGATGGGCGTCCCGAATGTCGCGGAAACCATTGCCTACTACGCTGATTTCGGGCTCAACCACGTCGGCGACGGGTCCTTCACCACTCTCGACGGCGGCGAACAGCTGCGCGTCCGGCACGCGCCATACCGGCAGTTGCTCGAACTCGGCGTGGGCGTCGACGACGCCGACGACATCGCGCGCACCGCGGCGCGCCTCAACCGGCTCGGCGTCGTAAGCACCGAGACCGGCACCGCCGTCGCGGCGATCGAGCCGGTCTCCGGATTCACCGTCCGAGTTGAGATCTCACCGCGGATCACGCAGCAACCGGTGCTGGCCACCCCGTACAACGGACCCGGCCGCATCGAACGGTCCGGCCGTGCGCCCGGAGTGGTGCGCACCAGCGCGGTCCGGCCGAAGAAACTCGGCCACTGCGTGGTGGGCACCACCGATCTCGACGCCACCATGCGGTTTTTCACCGAGGCGCTCGGCTTCAAGGTCAGCGACTACATCGGCAACAAGGGCGCCTTCATGCGCTGCTCGGTCGACCACCACAACGTGCTGGCGCTCGCGGCCCCGGTGAACTTCCTGCACCACACGTCCTGGCAGGTCGACGACATCGACGACGTCGGCCGCGGCGCCGCGGCGATGCTGAACGGCCATCCCGACCGGCACGTCTGGGGCCTCGGCCGCCATCACGCGGGCTCCAATTTCTTCTGGTATCTCAAAGACCCGGCCGGGAACTTCAGCGAGTACTACTCCGACATGGACTGCGTCCCCGAGGACGAGATCTGGAAGCCGGAGGTTTTCGAAGGCGCACAGGGCCTGTTCAGCTGGGGCCCGCCCCCGCCGCCGTCGTTCCTCGAACCGGACGACCTCGGCGCGCTCATGACCGGCCAGCATTCCCCCAAATAACCCCGAAAAAAGAGAGAAATCATGTCTGAAGCACTGTACGTCCGGCAGATTCCGGACAACCTCAACATCCGCTTCGTCGAAAACCGCATCGTGGTCAAGCGTCCGGCGCAGGAGGTGTACGACTGGGCGACCACCTGGTCGAACCTGCCGAAGTGGCTGCCGATGGCGTCCGGAACCGAAGTGCGGCGCGGCACCGCGGACGTTCCCGCGGAACTCGGCGACGAACTGCTCGAAACCATCGTGCCGGACCTGAACGAGAAGCCGAAGCTGTACACCGTCGTCGCGCGAGTCCCGGGCAAGCTCTGGACCGTGGTCGGCCGCGACGTGCTCGAAGACGGAACCCTGGCGCCGTCGATGCACGCGATCGCCACCTTCACCACCTTCGACCTCGGCGACGGCACGACCCTGTTCTGCCGCCTGTTCGAGCGCCTGATCCCGCCCACCGAACCGGCCGGCCCGCACCCGGTCGAAGACCCGGCCCGCATCCAGCCCGGGCTGGAACTGCTGAAGGCACACATCGAGGGCACCGCAGCGTAGTCAGGTACGTGAGGGGAACCCTGAGGGAATCAGATTCCCTCAGGGTTCCCCTCACAGACGACAACCCCGCGACGCAGTGCCGACCGCTCGCTACCGGGAGACGGTGACCGTCGGGCCTTCCAACGTCTCGTACGAGTAATTGTCTCCGACGAACTGGTGCTCGATTACGTACTGCCCGAGCTGTGCGTTGGCGAAAACCCCGATGGTGAAGGTGAAGGTTTTGCTGCCGTTGACCGGGACGTCGCCCACGTCGTAGCGAATGGTGTTTCCGGCCTGGTAGCACAGCGGACAGGTGCTGACGTCCAGGAGTTGGTTGATCGCGCCGTTCGCCACGCCCAGACCGAGCTTTCCGCCTTTCAGCGGATCAGCGTCGGCGTTCGACAGGGTCACCGAGAAGGTCAGGGCCGCCCCTGGCGCGACAGTGGTCGGCGTAATGCTCACGGTGCTCGACGGCGCCGGGTCAGCGTTGGCGGGAACGCCCATCCCGAGCAAGGCGAGAACACACATCGCCGCGACAATAACTTTTCTCATGACTGCTGATCACCCGTTCCATGATTGGGCAGAACACAGGAAAAAGGGACTGCCCCGCCTCAGCCGCGCCGCACGTGCTCACGGCCGTTCGGAGCACAGCTGCTCATTCTTTCGGCCGCACGGAATTTCGTCGCCTTCAAGCCGGATTGACCAAGGGCGGGGAATGCGACCTCCTTCTCGGCCAGACCCCCGACAGGTCGACGTTAGCCCGGAAATGATAGCCGGAATATCCCCCATTGCGCGAGAACTGTTCTTCGATCGCCGCTATCGTCGGAACCGATCGGCGAAAGGACTAACGCATGTATCTCAGCCCGCAGACGGTCCATTTGTCCGGTCTGGTCGTGGGCGTGGCGGCACCCGGCCCGGACGGGCCTTTGGTCGCGACCACGTACGACGGCGACAATCTGTCCCGCACGGTGCCGCCGATCGAGGGCGGCGTCTGGCGCTTTCGCGAAACCGGCGGTTCCGTGCCGCGGGTTCGGCGGGTGACCCCGGTTCGCGAAGTGCGGCGGTCAGGCCTTGGGAATCCGAGGCAGCAGCAACTGCGAACGCTGGTTTTCGTTGCTGTGCAAGGTAGTCCGTCCGCTATATTCCGCCTGGTCGCGATCGCCGGGAGCTCGTGCCAGTACGCACCGCTGCCCCGGACCTCGCGGCCGCAGGTCAGTTCGTACGGGCCGGCAAACGCGCCATCCGGCTTCGGCAGGTCGATTTTCGCGCTCAGCCGCGCGATGAGCAGCTCGTCGAGATCGGTTTTGTTGACGACGTGCGCGTAATGCGAGGCGGGTCCGGTGTTGAGCGCGTCGGCCACGCGGCGCTTCGTCCCGGAGGCTCGATCAGGTCCATGGCGATGCCGGGGCCCGCCGAGAACAAGAGACTGCCCTTGCCGCCACCAAAAAATGGCCGACCGGGAAGACCGAGGCCGCTCAGAAGATCGCGAGCGGATTGACCGGCACCCCCGTCAACCCGAGGATTCGCGGCGGTGCGGCGACAAAGAGAAAGCTGTACCGGCCAAGCTCAGCACACACCGTGGCGAGTTCGTCGGCGTCCACGGCGTCGATCAACGGCATGCCCAACCTCGGGAGGGCCACCCCGTGCATCGCGAACGGTTGCGAGGGCGGGTAAGCATCCGAGAGGTCTCCGGCATACAGCGACACACCGCGGTCGTGCATCCACCGCACCGCGTCGACGCTCATGCCGGGCATCGGGTTGCCGCGGTAGCGGGTCCGTACCCATCCGAACCGCGCGATCAGTGCGTCGCCGGGTTCGACGTGGACTTCGAAGCGTTCCTCCGCGGCATCGAGGTCCCGCCCGGTGATCGCGCGATCGGCGGGCACCGGGCCGTCGGCACCGAGATCCAGCAGGACTCCCCTGGTCACAATCCCTTCGGCGAACGCCGCGGTCGACCCGTGCACGACGCCGCCCATCGTGACGCTCTCGTTCGCCGGGCGGCCCGGGTACACCTGCCCGTCCTGCGGGATGTGCGCCAGCGCGTCCAGGTGCGTCGACAGGGTGTGGTGATTCGTCACCGTCATGGCGTCCGCGTGCGCGAACGCCGGGCTTCCGGTGTACAGCATGAGCTGCTGCACCGGCGACTCTTCGGCGGTCCGCGGCGGGAAGGGGCCGCTCAGCACTGGTGCGGGCCGGATCGGCACCGCGAGGGAGACCGAGCGGCCGGTGCGCACTTCGCGCCCGGCTCGTTCGCGGACCTCGTCGGTGATCAGGTTCAGTGTGCCGCGTTCGTCGTCGGCGCCCCAGCGACCCCAGTTGCTCGGCAGTTCGTCCCGCTCGCTCATGACCTTGATCCTACGGAGAATCCGCTGCCGGAAAGGCCCGGCGGATCACCGGCCGGGGTCGTGCTTCTCGGCGTACGACCGGCCCCACGCCGCCATCGCGTTCAGGACCTCCTGCGCGTTTTCACCCAGTTCCGTCAGGCTGTACTCGACCTTCGGCGGCACCTGCGGGTACACCACGCGACGCAGGAGGCCGTCGGCTTCCAGTTCGCGTAGTTGCCGGGTCAGGACCCGGTCGGTGAGATCCGACAGCAGGCGCGAGAGTTCGCCGAACCGGAGCACGCCGTGGTCGGCCAATGCGTGCAGGATGCTCGGCTTCCACGCGCCGCCGAGCACCATCGTCGTGATCTCGGCGGCGCATGAGGTTCGCCACGCTCGCACGGCTTTTTCCGTTTGCGGACGCATCCGACCTCCTCACTATCCATTCGGTTAGTACGGGACGGCGAAGTCCGTACTTGTCGGCCAACGGGGTACCCGGACACGATCGTCGCATGGCGTTGACCCGGGTGGAGCCGCGGCGCGGGCTCGTTCTGATTCCTTTGCTGGCGGGAGTGCTCGGCGGAAGTCTCGCCCTCGGCATGGTCAACACCGCGCTGCCGCGGATCGCTGCCGAACTGCAGGTGTCCGCGCCGGCGCGCGCGTGGATCGTCGACGTGTACCCGCTCGCCCTGGCGGTCGCGATGGTCGGGGCGGCTCGCGCGGGCGACCGGTACGGGCGGAAACGCGTGCTGTTGCTGGGCGTGAGCGCGTTGGCGGTGCTGAACGCGGTGGCTGCGGCCGCCACCAGCGCGGCGTTGCTCATTGTGTGCCGAGGGTTGCTCGGGGTGGCCAGCGCGCTGATTCTGGCCGGGGTCGTCGGCACGATCGGATCGCTCTTTTCCGGGCGCTCGCTCGCGTTCGCCAACGGATCGTGGGTCACGACGCTGGGAGCAGGGAACGCGCTCGGGCCGGTCGTCGGCGGCCTGTTGACCGAAGGGCCGGGCTGGCGCTGGGTTTTCCTCGCGCTGGTGCCGCTCGCGGCGTTCACGATCGCGCTGGCGGTGTGGTTGCTGCCCGAATCCGTCGGACAGGCGGCTGCCGGATGGGAGATCCCGAGTCTGCTGTGGTCGGTGACGGCGATCGGCGGGATTGTGTACGGGCTGCAGGAAATCACCGTCGCACCGTTGCGCGGATTGTTGTGCACTGCAGCGGGTTTGGCGGCGGGGATTGTGTTCGTGCGCAGACAGCTTCGGCTCCGGGAACCGTTGTTGCAGGTGCGGTTGTTTCTGCGACCGGGGTTCGCGTCGTCGTTCGCGCGGATTGTGGTTTCCGCCGCGACGGCTGCGGCTTGTCTCTATCTCGTCAGCCTCGAACTTCAGCACGCGCAAGGGCGGACGCCCATTGAGGCGGGTTTCGCGTTGGCTCCGCAAGCTGTGGCCACCGCAATCGGCGGGTTGGTCGCGCCGTTCAGCCTGAATTGGCTGCGCAGCCGGACGTCGACCTCCGTCGCGTTGGTGATTCAGGCTGCCGGGCTAGCCGCGATTCCGTTGACTCACACAGTGCTTCCGGTTGCGTTGGTCGGGTTTGGGTACGGCGCGATCGGCACCTTGGCGACCACTGCACTGTTCGAGGCCGCGACCGCCGAATACGCCGGAGCGGCCGGAGCGACACAGGAAGTGGGGTTCGCCATCGGCGCGGGCGGCGGGGTCGCAGTGTTCAGCACGGTCGCCAACCTCGGCGGCGGGACCGGATTCGCGGCGGCGCTGATCGCGGCGGGAGCAGTCACGCTCCTCACCGCGATCCGCTGACCATCTTTTCCTCCACTGTGGACCCTAGCTGCACCCATCTCGTCGCACCGATCGTGTGCAGGAACGGGATGTCGTGGCTGACCACAATAAGGGCGCCAGCGTAAGCATTCAGAGCCTCCGACAGTTGCCGGACGCTGGCGAGGTCCAGATTGTTGGTGGGCTCGTCCAGCAACAGCAGCTGCGGCGCCGGTTCCGCCAGCAGCAACGTCGCCAGCGTCGCCCGGAAACGCTCGCCGCCGGAAAGGCTTCCGGCGGCTTGATCCGCTTGTCTGCCGCGCAACAGGAATCGCGCGAGTTGAGCGCGGATCTCGTTGTTCGACGCGGACGGAGCCGCCCGGGCCACGTTCTGTGCGGCGGACAGTGTGTCGTCGAGAATGTCGAGCCGTTGCGGCAGCCAGCGCACCGGAACCGGGACCTTGACACTTCCGGCGCGCGGCTCGATCACTCCGGTGATCGTTTGCAGCAGCGTAGTTTTGCCGGAACCGTTCGGCCCGACCACTGCGATCCGCTCCGGACCGCGCAGCGCGAGGTCCACCGCGAGACCGTTCCGAAGCTCCACATCGGACAGTGTGAGTACTTCTTTACCGGACGGCACCGTGGTTTCCGGAAGGTCGATCCGGATCTCGTCGTCGACGCGGACCGCGTCCTCGGCCTCCTTCAGCCGTTCCTTGGCCTCCGCCACCTTGCCGAGATGCATCGTGCGGTGCTTGCCCGCGGCGATTTCCGCGTCCTCCTGGCGTTTGCGCATCCGGACCTTGGGCTCGCGCTTGTTCTCCCACTGTTTCCGGCCGTACCGGGCACGCCGGTCCAGTTTGGTCCGCGCCTCGATCAGCTCCCGCTTCTGCCGTTTGAGATCCGACTCCGCGGCACGCATCATCCGCGCCGCCGCCTCCTGCTCGACGGCCACCGCGGCCTCGTAGTCCTCCAGATTCCCGCCGTAGAAGGTCACCTCGCCAGACCGGAGATCGCCGATCCGGTCGACGTGGCGCAGCAACTCGCGGTCGTGAGATACCAGCACCAGCACGCCTTTCCACGCCCGGACCGCCTCGCCGACCCGGCACCGGGCCCGCAGGTCCAGGTTGTTGGTCGGTTCGTCGAGCACGAGCACGTCCGGCTGCCGCAGGAACTGCGCGGCAAGACCGAGCAGGATCAGTTCGCCGCCGGACAGCTGGCCCGCCCGCGCGTCCAGGCCGACCTGTGCGAGGCCGAGCTGATCGAGCGTCGCGCGGGTGCGTTCCTCGACGTCCCACTGATCGCCGACGGTCGCGAAATGGCGTTCGTCGGCTTCCCCGCGTTCGATCGCGGCGAGCGCGGCCCGAATCTCCCGCAGCCCGAGCACCTCGTCCACCCGGCGGTCGGCGGCGAGGATCAGGTTTTGCGGCAGGTAGCCGAGTTCGCCGGACACGCTGATCGAGCCCCCGGCCGGCCGCAGTTCCCCGGAAATCAGCCGCAGCAGGGTGGATTTTCCGGACCCGTTGAGGCCGATGAGCCCGGTGCGGCCCTCGCTGATCGCCAGGCTGAACCGGTCGAAGACGACCTCGCCGTCCGGCCAGGCGAAACTGAGGTCTGAGCACACAATGGACGAAGACATAGGCATACTGTGCCGATCATTACTAATCCGACCACAGCCACGGCCTAACAGCTTCGTAGCAACGGTCACGTGTCGGGTGGGGGACGGCCTGCTTTTGGTCGGATTAGTAACCCCCCCGTTCGAGGTGGACAGGAACGTGGAGACACCGCGGCGCAGCACGCGTATCACGGGACGGGATTCTGGTTGCCGTCATCCGAGGCCAGACGCGCGACGGGCGAAAACCCGGGTCGCGGTGTCTCTGAACCTCAGAAGATCAATGTCCCTCTCCGATGAACGGCAGCAGCGGCGACCAGTCTAACCGGAAAGCCGGGGCCGGCGCGAACGAATTAACGCGGCGGGCGCGGTTCACCAGCGAAACCACGCCCGCCACACCGCGTCAACTGCCGTGCGGGCCAGGTGCCGCGCTTCCGGTGTACGAGGCGAGACCGGAGATGAGGTCCGCGATGTCCGGCACGTTCTCGAACCGGATCCGGTGCACCTCAGCGATCTTCGCGCCGATCTCCGGGTCCGGGTCGTCGGTGATGTCGGACGACATGAACTCGTCGACGAACGGCAGTCCGAGCCGGTCCAGTTCGAGATGCGCCGGGTGGTTCATGTAGTCCGAGTACCCGTCGATGTCCTCGATCACCAGGACGGCGCCGTATTCGTACTTCCCGCCGAAATCCGGGCCGACGACACGAGACTTGACCGCCGGGATCGCGTCGAACAGCTCGCGCATCTTCGCGACGAGCTCAGCCTTCTCGTCCGGAGTGACCTCGGGCTTGAGGGTGAATCGAATGCTGTGGTAGATCATCGGATTTTCCTTTCAGAGAGCCGCGAACGCGGCGGCGTAGTCCAGGGCGAAATCGGTGAGGTCGCGCGCGGGGCGACCGGTGAGATCGGCGACAGAGGTGTGCACCTCGGCGGCCTCGCCGCGGGCGTAGTGGGCGTAGTCCTCCACGAGACCGCCGATCTGCCACGCCGGAAGCAAGCCGGTCAGCGCGGCGGCGAACTGGTCCGCGGGTGCGTCGTGGAACGCGATGTCGCGTCCGGTGGCGGCCGAAAGGGCGGCGGCGATCTCGGTGTGGGTCACGGCGCGCGGGCCGGTGAGGGTGTAGGTGCGGCCGGAGTGTCCGCTGCTGGTTAGTACGGCAGCGGCGGCAGCTGAGATATCTCTGGTGTCGATGACGCTGACAGCCGCGTCGCCGATCGGCGCGGCGAAGAATCCTTGCGCGATGGTGGCGGAGAAGTTGAGCAACGCCTGCAGATAGAGATTGGGCCGGAGCACGGTGTAGTCGAGCCCGATCTTCTCGACATGCGCCTCGACTTCGGCGTGCCAGCGCAGGAAGCGCACCGGCGAATCGGCGCGGGCCGCGTACTGGGAAAGCAGCACGAGCCGGTTGACGCCGGCGTCGCGGGCCAGGTTGGCGAACTGGATCTGCAACTCGGCGGCGTCCGGGGCCGAAGGGCTGTTCAGGAACACCGCGTCGACCCCCTTCAGCGCCGCGGCGACCGAGGCCGGGTCCTGCAGATCGGCGATGGCGGTCTCGACACCGTCAACAGGACGGCCCCGGGTCATGGCGCGGACGGTGCTGCCGCGTGCTTGCAGAGCGGGGATCAGCGCGGAGCCGACAGTTCCGGTCGCTCCGGTGACGAGCACGGTGTCCATTGTGGAATTCCTTTCCTCGGAGGGCCGGTCACCACCATCGCCCGGACACCCCGCCGCTCGCGTCGGTGACAATCGCCTACTTCGCCTACGGCCGCGCTGCCCTAAGGTTCGGACCATGCCCACGACGTCCTCCCTCATCGGCCGGCACGACGAGATCGAGCGCCTTCTCGCGCTGGTCAGCGCCGCGGAGCGGGGCGAGGGCGGCGTGCTCGTCCTGCGCGGCGAGCCGGGGATCGGCAAGAGCGCGCTGCTGGACCACGTCGAACAGGCAGCGGAGCGGTTTCAGCGGATCCGCGCGTCCGGGTCGGAGTTCGAGGGCGAGCTGCCGTTCGCGGCGCTGCACCAGCTGTGCGTTCCGGTGCTGGCGCACCTCGACACCCTCTCGACGCCCCACCGCGACTCCCTCCTGGTCGCCTTCGGGCTGGCCGACGGCGCGCCGGACCCGTTCCGCGTCGGTCTCGCCGCGCTCGAGCTGCTGGCCACCGCGGCCGCGGAACGTCCGATGCTGTGCGTGATCGACGACGCGCACTGGCTGGACGCTGCCTCGGCGCGAGCGTTGACATTCCTGGCCCGGCGCATCTCAGCCGAGCCGATCGCGATGGTGTTCGCCGCCCGCGACCAGGATCCGGTCCCGGGGCTGGACGAACTGCCGGGCATGACCGTCGGCGGCCTGAGCGACGCGCAAGCCCGCGCCTTGCTGGCCGAGGAGAAGACCGTGACGCTGGACGAGCGGGTGCGCGATCGCCTGCTCGCCGAAGCCCGCGGCAACCCGCTGGCCCTGATCGAACTGCCGAAAGCAGGCGGTTACGCGCTGCCGACGCCGTCGCCGATCGCGAGCCGGATCGAGCGGAGTTTCCTCGCGAGAATGGCGGATCTGCCCCCGGACGCGCGGCAGCTGCTGATCCTCGCGAGCGCCGATCCCACCGGCGACCCAGGTCTGCTGTGGGCAGCCGCGCGACAGCTGGACCTCGACGTGCCCGCCGCGAGCGCCGCTGCTGAGGCGTCCGGGCTGATCCAGTTCGACATCCGGGCGCGCTTCGCGCATCCGCTCGCGCGCTCGGCCGCTTACCGCGCGGCTGAGCCAAAACAGCGGCAGGCCGCGCACCGAGCGCTGGCTGACGTCACCGACCCGGCCACCGCTGGCGACCGTCGCGCCTGGCACCGTGCGCAGGCCACCGCCGGGCCGGACGAGGAGGTCGCGGCGGAGCTGGAGCTGTCGGCTTCCCGCGCACAGGCACGCGGTGGTGTCGCAGCCGCTGCCGCGTTCCTCGAGCGCGCCGCCGCGCTGTCGCTCGACCCCGGCAAGCAGGTCGAACGCACGCTGGCCGCCGCGCGGGCGACGCTCGCGGCAGGCCGGACCGACGCCGCCGCAGACCTGCTGACCAGCATTGACATCTCAACGCTGGCGCTTCCGCAGCACGCCTCGGTCGACCTGTTGCGCGGGCAGATCGCCTTCGTCCAAGGCGCGGACGGGGCGGTTCGCGGTCCGGAGATCATCCTGCACGCCGCGCAGCAGCTCGCGGACAGCGATCCGGAACGGTCGCGCGAGTTCCTGGTGGCGGCGCTCGAAATGGGGCTGGTCGTCGGGCGGGCCGCGGGAGTGCTGGACCGGGTGCTCGCCGCCGCACCCCTGTCCGGACCGCCGGATCTGCTGGCCGCGCTCGTGCGCTTGACCACCGAGGGCCACCGCACCGGGGTGCCCGCCATCCGGCAGGTCCTCACCGGCGACGACGCGGGCTGGACCCGCACGCCCGCGCTGGCCACCGTGCTCGCGGGCGAACTGTGGGACCTCGACCTGCACCGGACGATCATCGACTGGCTGACGCGCACCGGACAGTCCACCGGATCGCCGATGACCATCCGGCTCGGCCTGTCGCAAGCGGCGGTTTATGCGGTGCTCACCGGGAACTTCGGACAGGCGATGGCCGCGATCGCCGAGGAGGAAGCCATCGCCGACGCTCTCGGCGATCCGCCGCAGCTCTACCCGCGAGTGCACCTGGCGGCGATGCGCGGCCGCAAGCAGGAGGTGCTCGACCTGTTCGCCGAGGCCACGAGCCGACCCACCGGGCAGCTGACCGCGAACGCCCACTGGGCGATGGCCGTGCTGTACAACGGCCTTGGCGAATATCCCGCCGCTTTCGAAGCCGCGACGCAGGCCGTCGCGAGCGGTGACCTCTTCCTCACCGGCATCGCGCTGCCCGAACAGATCGAAGCAGCCGTGCGATGCGGGGAAGACACCGTCGCGCAGTCGGCACTGGATGCGTTGGTGGAGCGCACGGAATCCGCTGGCACCGACTTCGCGCTCGGTGTCGCGGCAGGTGCGCGGGCGATGGTCACCGACGCGGAAGACGACTATCTCACGGCGTTCTCGTATTTGACGGGCAGTCCGCTTCCCGTGCAGATCGCGCGGGCACACCTGCGGTACGGGGAATGGCTGCGCCGCGCGGGCCGCCGTCGCGACGCACGCGAGCATCTGCGGGTCGCGCATGAGCAGCTGTCGAAGATCGGGCTGGAGGCGTTCACGCGACGGGCGGCCGATGAGCTGCGCGCTACCGGGGAGGTCGCGCGCAACCGTTCCTCGCATACCTATGACCGGTTGACCATGCAGGAAATGCACATCGCCCGCGAGGTCGCCGCGGGGGCAACGTCCAAAGAGGTCGCTACGCGGTTGTTCCTCAGTCCTCGGACGGTAGATGCGCACCTTCGGAATATCTTTCGCAAGCTGGGTATCACGTCACGGAGGCAGCTCAGAGATATGCCTGATCTCCGGGACGCGGATTAGTTCTGGCGGGAGGTGTACCTACTGCCACCATCAAGTCGGATAGGAGCGTTACTGCCTCGGGCACGCCGCGAAGACATCCTGATGTGGTGCTCGAGGGGCGGGCACCGGAGGGAGTGTCATGGCGAGCGGTGTCCCGCGGATCCTGCCGAAGGCCGCTTCGCCGTTCCCTCTGGTGCTTCGCCGGGCGGCTACGGTTCTCACTGTGCTCGGGCTGGCGATGATTCCCTGGCTGGTCTTCCTGCACACCGAACTGCCGTCCACCGCTCAGGCCGCGCACTGGGCCTGGACGTGGACCGGGCTGGACAGCCTCGAGGCGCTCGGCCTGCTGTCCACCGGACTGCTCCTCAGACGCGGCGACCGCCGGGCCTGCCTGACCGCCGCCGCGACCTCGGCCCTGCTGCTGGCCGACGCCTGGTTCGACACCATGACGGCCTCCCCTGGTTCGGACTTCACGCTGGCGGTGCTGATGGCGGTCTTCGCCGAGGTGCCGCTGGCGGTGGTCTGCGCGGTTCTCGCGACCCGGGCCTTACCGCGGCCGAGCCACCGGGTGGAAGGGCTCGCGACGTGATCGGCGCTCGCGGTCCGGTGCCGGCGCGCGATGCGGAGGTACGTGAGGGGAACCCTGAGGGAATCAGATTCCCTCAGGGTTCCCCTCACGGACGAG
>NZ_JBSFNS010000157.1:0-14817 GCF_053587275.1 Amycolatopsis sp. NPDC003676 | reverse complement strand
GCGCGGGTCGTGTCCGGCGTCGGCGAGTTTCTCGACGGTGCCGAACACTTCGGCGACCGCCGCAAGGCGATCCTGCAGGACATCGCGATCCTGACCGGCGGCCAGGTCATCTCCGAGGACGTCGGCCTCAAGCTGGAGAACGCGGACCTGTCGCTGCTGGGCCGTGCCCGCAAGGCCGTCATCACCCGGGACGAGACCACCATCGTCGAGGGTGCGGGCGACGCCGACCAGATCCAGGGTCGCGTCAACCAGATCCGCGCGGAGATCGAGAACTCCGACTCGGACTACGACCGCGAGAAGCTGCAGGAGCGGCTCGCGAAGCTGGCCGGCGGCGTGGCCGTCATCAAGGCCGGCGCCGCGACCGAGGTCGAGCTGAAGGAGCGCAAGCACCGCATCGAGGACGCGGTGCGCAACGCCAAGGCCGCTGTGGAAGAGGGCATCGTCGCCGGCGGCGGCGTGGCCCTGATCCAGGCTGCCGAGGCCGCTTTCGCGGGCCTGAAGCTGACCGGTGACGAGGCCACTGGCGCGAACATCGTCAAGGTCGCCGTCGAGGCTCCGCTCAAGCAGATCGCGATCAACGCCGGTCTCGAGGGCGGCGTCGTGGCGGAGAAGGTCAAGTCCCTCCCGCAGGGCCACGGCCTGAACGCCGCCACCGGCGAGTACGAGGACCTGCTCGCGGCCGGCGTGCCGGACCCGACGAAGGTCACCCGCTCCGCGCTGCAGAACGCCGCTTCCATCGCGGCGCTGTTCCTGACCACCGAGGCTGTCGTCGCGGACAAGCCGGAGAAGGCTGCTGCCGCTCCGGCCGACCCGTCCGGCGGCATGGGTGGCATGGACTTCTGAGTTCGGCTGCTTTCCGGCGAAGCCCGGTTCACCCTCGCGGTGGGCCGGGCTTCGCCCGTTTCTGTGCCAGCAGCTCCCGGGGCACGGTGCCGGGCGATCAGTCTTCGGGCGTCAGCACGGCCGCGGCGGCGTAGACCGGGAGAATGACCCCGGCCGAGAGCACGGCCCCGGCGACCGCGGCGATGCGCACCATCGAGGGGTCGACGTTGAGGTAGTTCGCCCAGCCGCCGCACACGCCGGTGAGCATGCGGTCGGAGCGGCTGCGGAAGATCTTCTTGGCCGGTGCGGCCTGCACGTTGTCCGTCATGACAGCAATACTCCGCGACCGGGACGGGCGGCACATCCGGGATCGCCCCGGAGATAGCCCCGGGGCCGCGACCCTGAAGTCTCCCTTACCCGCTGATCCGGCGGACCCGCTCGAACCGGTCCAGCCACGCCGCTGCCACCTCGGGCGACGCGGCGAACCCGGCGTACGCGTCGGGTTCCGGGGCCTGTCGCAGCACCGGCAGATAACCGTCCACAGGGGACAGTGTTTCGGAGCAGACATCCCCGCGCAGCAACGACATCGTGCCGAGTCCGCAGGCGAAGTCCAGCTCCGGCAACGCCCCGGCGAGCGCGAGCCCGGCGGCCAGCCCGACGCTGGTCTCCACTGCCGACGACACCACGCACGGCAGCCCGCAAGCCTCCGCGACCTCCAGCGCCCGGCGGACTCCGCCGAGCGGGGCGACCTTGAGCACGGCGATGTCGGCGGCCCCGGCGACGGCGACCTTCAACGGATCTTCCGCGCGGCGGATCGATTCGTCGGCCGCGATCCGCACCGACACGCGACGCCGGACGGCGGCCAGGTCGTCGATCGTGGGGCAGGGCTGTTCGGCGTACTCCAGTCCACCGGCCGCGCGATCCAGTTCGCCGAGCGCGTGCACGGCGGTGTCGACATCCCACGCGGTGTTGGCGTCGACCCGGATCGCGCCGGAGGGACCCAGGGCGTCGCGCACCGCTTCGATGCGCGCGCAGTCCTCGGCGAGCGTCGCGCGTTTGTCGGCGACCTTGACCTTCGCCGTGCGGCAGCCAGAGGTACGGACCAGTTCGTGCGCGCGTTCCGGCGACACAATCGGGACTGTCGTGTTCACCTCAATACGGTCGCGGACCGGCGCGGGCCAGCCTTCTTCGCTCGCTTCGAGCGCGGCGGCGAGCCAGGGCGCGCTCTCGGTGTCCGAATAGTCAGCGAACGGGCAGAACTCTCCCCAGCCGGCGGGGCCGCGGAGCAACAGTCCTTCACGGACGGTGATGTCCCGGAACCGGGTGTGCAGCGGGAGCGCGTAAACCTGCATGACTGCCGATCATGCCATCGCCGCGGTGACGGGAACCGAGGTGCCGCAGGGGCCGTCTCAACGCCACAATGGAACGTGTGGACGGCCTCGACTTCCGGGTGCTCGGCCCGGCCGAGGTGCTGGCCGGGGACCAGGTGGTGCCGCTGGGCGGCAGCCGCCCGTTGATCGTGCTCGCCGGACTCCTGTTGCGGGCGAACCGGCTGGTGTCGGTCGACGTGCTCAGCCACTGGCTGTGGGGCGACGACCAGCGGCGGTCGAAAGGCGCGCTGCAGACGTATGTCCTGCGGCTGCGCCGAGCGCTCGGCGACGGCGCGGCGATCCGCACCGAACGCGGCGGCTATCTGTTGGAAGTCGACGAAAACGCGGTGGACCTCGGCAGGTTCCGGCAGTTCGCGGCGCGCGGCCGCAGTGCCGCGGAGCGCGGCGAGCACCGGCGCGCGGCGGGGTACTTCGAGGACGCACTGGGACAGTGGCGGGGCTCGGCGCTGCAGAACGTGGAGTCGGACGCGCTGCACCGGGACGAGGTCGGACAGCTCGCGGAGGAACGCACGCGGGTGCGCGAGCTGTGGGCCGAGACGCTGGTGACCGTCGGCGAGTACGACACCGTTGTGCCTGAGCTGGAGCGTCTGACGCGCGAACATCCGCTGCGCGAACGGCCGCACGAGCAGCTGATGTACGCGCTGCTCCGCTCCGGACGGCAGGCTGAGGCGCTGGACGTCTACCGGCGGATCAGCGGACTGCTCGCCGAAGAACTGGGCCTGGACCCTGGTGCCGGACTGCAGCGCGCACACCGGTTAGTACTGGGCGGCGACGAGGGCGCGCGATTCCGGACTCCTCTGGAACCCCATGTGCCGCACCAGCTTCCGGCCGACCTCGGCGCGTTCGCCGGTCGCGCAGCAGACTTGAAGGCTCTCCGCGCGTTATTGCCGGAAGCCCTGGACGACGGCACCTCCACGCCGATCGCCTCAGTGGAAGGTATGGGCGGACAAGGGAAAACAACCCTGTCTGTCCACTTCGCACACCAGATCGCCGATCGTTTCACCGGCGGCCAGGTGTTTCTGGACCTGCGCGGTTACGGCCCGGGCGCACCGGTGTCGCCGATCGCCGCGCTGGAGACAATGCTCATCGCGCTGGGCGTCCCCGCTGACCGGATCCCGTCCGGTTTGGACGAACGCGCTGCCACTTGGCGCACTTTCACCACCGGCCGACGGCTATTGGTAGTGCTGGACAACGCGAACAGCACCGAACAAGTACGTTCGCTGCTGCCTGGCCCCGGATGTCTGGTCGTAGTGACGAGCCGCTGGCAACTGCGCGGCCTGGTCGCGACCCACGGCGCCCGCCGAATCGCTTTGTCCGAATTGGACAGTGAAGAGGCGGTGGAGCTTCTCGCGTCGGCCATCGGCGTCGAACGGGTGTATGAGGACCCGGTCGCAGCTGGTCGATTCGTGCAGTATTGCGGCGGGCTTCCGCTGGCGATCCGAATCCTCGCCGTCCGCGCGGCCCAGTTCCCTCGGCTGCCGCTGGACGAGTTCGTAGCAGCTTTGCCCTCGGACGCAGGCCGCTTAAGCACCTTCGACCTGGGCGACGGCGACGAGACCAACATTCGCACAGTTTTCTCTTACTCCTACCGGGTTCTGTGCCCGGCCGCGGCCCGGCTGCTGCGATTGCTGGCGCTGTCGGCCGGCCCGGATTTGTCGCTGGGCATGGCAGTCGCACTCAGCGGACGGTCCGAAAAGGAAACTCGCGGCGCTCTCGACACCCTCGTCTCGACTCACCTGCTCATCCAGCCGAAACCGGGCCGGTACCAGTTCCACGACCTGATCCGCGCCTATGCGAACGAATTGTCGGAGCAGGAGGACACTGCCGACGAGCGCGCGGAAGCCAGTTCGCGGTTGCTCGACTGGTTCATCGCGTCGGCGCGGAACGCGGGTTTGGCGATGCGCCCGAACCAGCTGATGGATGAAATCGGACCGGTTGCCGAGGCTGGCGCACAGGAGTTCTCGGACTTCCACCGTGCTTTGGCCTGGTTCAGCGAAGAACACGGGAACCTGATCTCGGTGATCCAGTGGTCGTTCCGGATCGGCCGATACGCGCAATGCTGGCGGCTGGCCTGGTCGCTGTTCACCTATTTCGCCGGCCGCGCCCGGGTGGACGAATGGCGCTACGTCTTCGAGATCGGCCTGCGCGCGGCGCGAAATTCCGGCGAACGGCACGGCGAAGCGGCGATCCTCAATGGACTAGGCGTGATCGAAGGAGTCGCCCGGAACTACGTACTGGCGCGCGAATATCTGGAGCAGGCGCTGGCCGTGCAGCTGGAACTGGGCTCACTGCCAGGGGAGGCGCGGGCGCGTTACAACCTGGCGATGACCGCGCAGAGCATCGAGGATTTCCCAGAGGCTTACCGGCATGGCCTGCGTTCGCTGGAAATCACGCGGGAACTGGGTTTCACCTCGGTGGAGGCGAACGTTCTGCGCGCTTTGGGCGACCTGTGCGCGATGATGGGCGACTACCCGCAAGCGCTGTCGCTCGCGGACGAGGCGCTGGCCTTGGTCCCGCCGGACGACCTGCCACAGGGCCGTTTCTCGCTGGCCGCCCGCGCCCGCGCACTGCTGGGCCTGGGCCGGCACGTGGAGGGCATCGAGTGCCTGTCGGAAGCGGTCGACATGTTCTTCGCGATGGACGAGGAATATGAGGCAGCGGACGTCCTGTCGGAACTGGGGGCGGCGCATCTGCGCTACGGCCGCACCGCTGCCGCACGGGACTGCTGGCTGCGTGCGGTTCGGTTGTTGACGAGGTTGGATCACCCGGACGCGGACCAGGTACGGGCGCAGCTGGCCGGGTTGGTGCGGAGGTAATTTCGGCCGCATCGCCGGAGCGCGCGACGGCTGGTTGCTTGCGGTGCGGCTGGGTCATGCGGATGTGGTTCGCGGTTTGCTGCGGCAGAGGGCGTGGCGACGTCGTGGTGGTTTGGGCTGCTGGTTGCTCGCGGTGCGGCTGGACCAATGCGGATGTGGTTCGCGGTTGCCGCGGCAGGAGGCGCGGCGACATCGTGGCGGGCTGGGCTGCTGGTTGTTTGCGGTTCGGCTGGATCATGCGGATGCGGTTCGCGGTTTGCTGCGGCAGAGGGCGCAGCGAGACCGTGGTGGCTTGGGTCGCTGATGGCGAGCGGTTCAGCTGGATAATCCGGATGCGGTTTGTCGCGGCGGAAGGTGCGGCGACATCGTGGCGGCTTGGGCCGCTGGTTGCGAGCAGTTCGGCTGGATCATTCCGGCGTGCGCCGGGTCCAGGTGCAGTGGCGGCCTTGGCAAGTGGTTGATGCGGCCGTGCTGCTGCGGGGCGGGATTGGTTGGACCATCCCGACACGGGCAAGCGAGCCTGGTCGGCTTGGTGCGCGGACAGCTTCGGCCGTTCGGCGGAACGGTTCCTCTGCTGGGCACCGGAAAGCAGCGGGGCGCGGTGGTCCGCGTGCCGACCCCCAGCGGCAGCACGTAGACCACCGGCGGCCCGTATCACCACCCAATCGAAGTGCGCTCACTGTCCGCTCACTGTGCCGGGTCGGTTTCGGCGGGGAGGCCGAGCAGGCGGGTCAGCGCGACGGCATTGCGCGGGGCGGCGACTTTGCTGTCGTTGTCGAAGTAAACGTGCACGTCCCGGCGGCCGCCGTCGTGCCATTCGGTGATCTTCGCTGCCCAGGCGCGCAGGGCCGAGTCGGAGTAATTGCTGGTGTAGAGGTCTTCCGAGCCGTGCAGCCGGACGTAACTGAAGTCAGTGGTCTGGTCCTCCCGGTACGGCCACGGCGCGGCGGCGTCGGCGGTCACCAGTGCGACTCGGTGTTTCTCGAGCAGGTCCATCGCTTCGGTTGTGGTGAAGCTCGGGTGGCGCACTTCGAGCGCGTGCCGGACAGGTCGATCGGGTTCTGATTCCAGGAAGGCTTCGGACTTGAGCTTGTCGTCGTGCTTCGCCCCGAGCGCGGCGGCTTCGCTGGTGGTGCGCGGGAGCTGGCCGAGGAACGCGGAGACTCGATCGGGGTCGAAGGCCAGTCGTGGCGGGAGTTGCCAGAGGAACGGGCCCAGTTTGCCGGCGAGCGCGAGGACGCCCGAGGCGTAGAAGTTGGCGAGTGCGGTTTCGACGTCGCGCAGCTGCTTGAGATGGGTGATGAACCGGCCGCCCTTGACCGCGAACAGGAACCCGGCCGGGGTTTCGGCGTGCCAGCCGCGGTATCGCTCGGGGCGCTGCAGTGAGTAGAAGGATCCGTTGATCTCGACGGCGTTCGTCCGGCGGGAGAGGTACTCGAGTTCGCGCCGCTGCGGCAGGCCGGAGGGGTAGAACGCGCCACGCCACGGCGGGTATCGCCAACCGGACGTGCCCACTCGGATCTGGCCGATCTCGCTCACCGCCTTTCGCCGCCGAGGGTTCCCGTGCGGACGGTTGCGGTAAACCCGTCCGCGCGGCCGCTTTCCGGACAGGTGGGCTAAGGATTGGGACATGCGTCCTGAGCGAAGGGACGTGGGTCTCATGGAGTTGACTCCGTTGCCTGGCCGTCGGGACGGGACTCGGAGGGGACGGTGAGAAGGCGAATCGGCGGGATGGTGACCCGTTTGCCGTGGCAGGGAAGTGAGAACGAGGGGATGCCTCGGCGCGATGAGCGGAGTCCGAGGAGTAGTGCGGAGATGGGGCGGGAACGAGGTGCGGAGATGGGGCGCGAACGGGCGGTGCGAGGCGAGAACGCGAATGGCGGCGCTGGGGTAGGGCGGAGTGGCGGGGGTGGGGCGGCATGGTGGGCGGCAGGAGCGCGACGGGCATCGCTTTTCCTGCTCGGCGAGCCGAGTCTTGCCTGTTGCGGTGGCTCGTCGAATCTGCCGGGCTCCTGAGGCAAGTGCACGCTCATCCCAGTCGCCCAGTCGCCCAGTCGCCCAGTCGCCCAGTCGCCCGGCCAGAGGCGATCGCGTTCTTCCCAGCTGGTCCGACCGGTTCGGACAGGCCAGTCACGGTTCGGCGATCCCCGCCCCGATGCTCCAGGGCGCCCGCCCGGCCACCTCGATCGCTCACTTCCTCAAGCCCACGAGAACCTCCACCGGCGGCTCTGCACCAGAGAACTCGCGTACTCCCGCAGGTTCCCCGGCTGCGCGAGATACGTCGGGAGGCTGAACGCCCGGTGCTCGGCGGCCACCGTCAGTGCCCGGGCGAGGGTGCGCGGTGGGGCGGACACCGACAGTTCCAGCGTGTCGAAGCCGAGCGTCACCAAGGTCGCGCCGAAGCGGTCTTCCCAGCTGCGCAGGACTGCCGACAGTTCCGCGACCTGATCTGTCGACTTGATCATTCCCGTCCAGCCGATGAGAGCGGGAACGTCGGCCGGACGGTCGGCTTGCACCAGGCCCAGCCGGTGGGGCGTCCGGGCGGCCAGGATCGAGCCGGTGTTGCCTGCTTCGGCCAGCGGGTCCGAGCGGCGGTGCGAGCGTTTCGCCAACCCGGGGAAGCGGGTGCCGAACGGGCGCAGGCAGGCTCCGTCGCAGCAAGAGCCGTCCCACCAGCGGGCCAGGACCTCCGCTGGGTCGGCGTTGCCGACGCGGTGGCCGGCGGGGGCGAGGCGGCCGCGGTCGTCCAGCCAGTCTTCGCCGCGGGCGGTGAAGCGCTGGTCGGGCGGGATCAGCACGGGCCACAACCCGGAGCGCTCGAACTCGGCGACACAGCTCAAGTACCGCTGCGGCCGCGCGAGCGGCTCCTCCGACACCCAGATGCGCCCGTGCCAGCGCCCTGGCGGCAAGGTCTGGACCGGCGGTGCCCCGACGCCGGGGCGGAACGGTGCGATCGTCATGAGCTTCCCCTCGAACTGGTGTTCGGTACCTGCACATCGAACAGTAGTTCGAACCACTGACAATTTCCAGGACCTGGTCGCTCATCCGTTCGAGTGCTGTGACAGGCGGAGGCTGGCATCGGGCGGCAGCTGGCACCCGATGCCGAACGCCGAGTCAGCTGGGTGTGCCTGGGGGTTTCGGCTGGTCGGACGGGCCGGTTCGCGGTCGGGCGATGTCGTGCTGGACGACGAGAAGCTGAGGGGTGCCGAGTGTGCGGCGGGGAGAAGAAGGGCGCCACACGGCCGGAAGGTCTGTTCGGCGCGAAGACCGGAGGGTTTCTGGTCCTTGCTGGGTGCCGAGGCGGCAGGCGCCGGTGGCCGACCAGCGTGGTCGGCCACCGGCATGCGGGCGGCGCTCCGCCGGGATCACGTCACTGTGCGAGCGTCCGGTCGGGCACCGTCAGTCCATTTTCGTGGATGCGACGTCATCCCTGTTCTTCCCGACGACGACGTGGACATCGCCGCTCAGTGCGACGACCTTTGCCGGTTCCTTCGGATCGTCCTCGGGCGTGGCCTCCTTGGCGAGCTCGTCTCGCATGCGCCTGAGCGCTTGCTCCAGACTCTGCTGGCTGGACAGATCGGCCGGCTTCGCGACGACGCCGGCTTTCATCCACATGGTGAGGTTTTGCTTCACCATGGTGACCTTGAAGAGCACGTCGGTTCCCGACTTGTCGTCGCGCGGCATGAGCTGAATGCTGGGCAGGTCGATGGTGATGCCCGGCGGCACGGCGTCCCCGCCAAGGCCGAGTTTGCCCCGGTCAAGGCCGAACGGGGGCTGCATGCCGCCGCCGGCCGCCCTGGCGAGGACGATCGCGGCGTATGCGACGTCGGCTTTGGCCTTGAGCCAGTCCTGGTCGACGACGGGCGGCGGCTTGTGCCTGCCGTCGATGAAGGACCCGAGGCCGCCGATCGGGTCGACGGATTTGCCAGCGGCCTTGCGGTGAAGGGCATCCAGAGTGATGGCGCCGCTGTTGGCATTCGTCGACAGCGACGCCGGCGACACCGCCGCGTAGGACATGTTCTTGCCGCGGAAGTAATTCGTGACTTCGCTGGTGTGGGCCGCGCCGACGTCCATGGCGATCGGCGCGCACTCGCCCACGCTGTCGGCGGCGAATTTCATCGTGTTCTCGGCCATCGCGTTGCTGCGCTGCACCGTGATGTCGAAGAACTTCCGGGCCTCCTGGAGGTCGGCGCGATAGTTCGTGACATCGGCGTTCACCTCGGTGGCCTTCTGCTCCAATTCGTCGGCGAGGCGCTGCATCTCCTCATTGGTCGCGACCGGCGTGAGGCGGTGGAGCATCTGGTACCGCTCATTGGTCCACGGGCTGGTGCCGACGATGAACTTGATGGCCTCGTCGTCCTTTTTCTGCTCGAGCAGTTCGTTCGCCCTGATGTTCTGGTCGGACGTCATGGTCGTCGCGGCAATGGCGACGAGGTACCCGGTGAACGACTGGTTGCCCTTGTCCGACAGGTCGACGCCGTACTGGTCGGCCTTCTCGATCGGCTGCTCGGTGAAACCGGGCAGCACCATCGCCGCGAAGTCGGCCGCGCTCACCTCGCCCTCCCGCAGCAGCTGCAAGGCGACGGCCGTCCGGATCCCGGCGTCCGGTTTGGACGTGAACCACCTGGCGTCCGGCGCCTTCTTCTCCACGACCGTGCCCTCGAGCGCGAGACGACGCAGGTGGTCCTGGTGGTAGAGGCGGTTGAGCATCATGGCGATCTCGACTTGCCCGACTCGCGACGCGTGTTGTTCGTCGAGAACAATGACGAAAGGCCGGCTGGTGCCGTTGGAGCTGGTGAGTTTTCCGACGTTCGCGTACCGGTCGGAATTCACCGAGTACGGCGTCTTGTCGCGAACGCACGCGGCTTCGCCGGCATTTGGATCCGCGGCCGGGGAGGTGCATCCGGCACAAGCTGTCGTCAGTACGACTGTTGCCAGCCCTAGCGGCCACTGTCGTCGTCCCACGGGAGTTCGTCTCCTTCTGATTGTTCCCCCGGCATGCCGAGAGCGTCCGCGATCAAGAGTCGTTCGATGGCGTAGCGGGGATTCAGCTGTAATAGAGCGGTTTTGGCGGGCGCGGTTCCCGATTCGCCCAGCGCGCGGATGATGTGGCAGCTCACCTCGTGATCCGAAGTGGCGTAGAAACCCTCCACGAGCAATGGGATTACATTCGGATTGCCGCGGCTGTGCAGTTGCCGGACGGCCGCGATTCGCTCCTCGGCAGTCCCGTGCAGCAGCTGGTCGCGCAGTGCGCGCCCGCGCGGATTGAGCGCGGCGAGCAGCGCCACGGCGAATGCCGCCGCGTTGCGTGCGGCCCGCTGCTGCCCGCCGGCCTGGTCGGCATGTTCCTTGCGGCCGTCGGCGTGGTCGCTGATGCCTCGCACGACGACAACCGGCACCGATGCGTTGAGGTGGCTGGCGAGCGCGACTCCGGCACCCTCCATTTCTACTGCGGCGGCGTCGCCGTAGTGCGTCTTGATTTGTTGCGCGTACGGCGAATCGGGCGAGTCCAGCACGACTTCGCCCGACGCGATCGGCCGGACGAAAGCCTTCGCCTCGGGCCGGTCGGGGAGCGTGTTCTGCCAGGTGTTCTCGTCGGCGACAAGTTGTGCCAGCTGGGCGAGATCGTGGCCAGGGGGCCACGACCACGGGCGGGCCCGGAATCCCGTGGGATCCACCTTGCCGCCGTGCACGGCATAGACTTTTTCGGCCACCACGACATCGCCGAGCGAGAGGTCTGTGTGCAGCCCGCCCGCCACCCCGACCATCATCACCAGATCCGGCTGGTAGTGCGAAATCGCGCGTTCGGCGATGACCGCGGCCATCTGGTTTCCCTGGCCGGTGCGGGCCAGCACCACCCGGCACGGACTGTCCAGCAGGCGGCCGAGATGGAAGATCGTTCCGGCGGAATGGATTTCCTGCCGGACCGCGACCATGGTTTCGATCATCGATTTTTGCTCGACGGGAATAGCTGTCAGGACAACGACGGTAGGCGTCGAACGGGTCACTGTGTTTACTCACCAAGATCGGGAATTGGCGGAGTCGGGAGAGCGCCGGGCACGGTGCCGGGGCGTGTTTCGCGCCGGCGACGCGTATCTGCTCTGACAGCCGGTGTCTGACGGCTGACCTGGTATCCGGGAACGCGCGTTGTGCGCGCAGTCGCTTCGCGAACGTGCTGGCCGAGAAGCGGTTCGGAGGAGACCTCTTTCCGTCAGGTTGACGATATCGGACGAGGGTAGAGGTCCGGGCATTTGTCGTCAAGCTGACGAGAAGTTAAGGTTCGCCCATGTCCTGGCAGATTCCCCGGGTGGCGGTGGCCGTTGACCTGGCCGTTCTCACCGTGCGCGACGGCAAGCTGCAGATCCTGCTGGTCGAACGCGCGATCAAGCCATTCCGGGGCATGCTTGCCCTGCCCGGCGGGTTCCTCGCGTCGCGGGAAGAGGATCTCGACGTCGCCGCCGCGCGTGAACTCGCCGAGGAAACCGGGCTCGAGTCGCATTCGCTGCACCTGGAGCAGATGCGCACGTACGGCGCGCCTGACCGGGATCCACGCGGCCGCGTCCTGACGGTCTGCTATCTCGCCGTGGTACCGAATCTTCCCTTGCCCGTGCCGGGCGGAGACGCCCGCGCCGCGCGCTGGATACCGGTTGCCGCCGTGCTCGACAACGAGGTGGCCACGGCGTTCGACCATCGGGAGATAATCGCCGACGCCGTCGAACGCGCTCGTGGCAAGCTGGAATACACCACGATCGGCGCCGCGTTCTGCGCGTCCCCGTTCACCATCAGCGAGCTGCGCCACGTGTACGAAACGGTTTGGGGCCACAAGCTCGACCCGCGCAACTTCCACCGCAAGATCACCGGTGTCGACGGCTTCCTGGTGGCGACAGGCGAGCGGACCAAGCGTGACGGCGGGCGGCCCGCCGCGCTCTACCGGCCTGGTAGTGCACGGCTCATGCATCCGCCGATACTGCGCGGTTCCGGAAGCTCGCCCTGGCCGGAATAGCCGTGTTCGGCTCCCGTCCCGTGTCGCTCAAGCGGGCACGAGCTGGCTGACGACGAGGCCGAGGGTGAAACCGATCCCGGCCGACCAGAGCATGAGCGAGGCAAGAGTTCGTACGGTGCACAAGATCTTCATGGATCCGTCCTCCCGCGGGATGGTCACGCCCATCGCTGGCACATCGCACGGACTGGCGGCCGCGTCCCATTAAGGTCACCATGACAAGTACTGTCCGCTGCTAGTACGGTAGCGGAGCGCCGCACTTTTGGTCAAGGTGACTGGAAGGTATCGTGGGTTCGTGAGCACGAAGAACAGGTTCGGGTCAGCGGTAGCGGTCGACATGATCGTGCTGACAGTGCGCGAGCAGGCTTTGCGGGTGCTGGTGGTCGAGCGCGCCAAGCCGCCGTTCCGCGGCCGCCTCGCGTTGCCGGGCGGGTTTCTGGAGGACGGCGAGAACCTCGACGAGGCCGCGCAGCGGGAACTGGCGGAGGAGACCGGGCTGGACGCCGAGCGCTTGCACGTCCGGCAATTCCGCAGTTACGGCGGTCCTGATCGGGACCCGCGCGGCCGGGTCGTCTCCGTCGCCTATGTGGCACTGATGCCGGATCTGCCGATCCCGACCGCCGGCGGTGACGCCCGCGCTGCCCGCTGGGAACCGGTCGAGGGCCTGCTGGGGGATCCGGCGGTACTGGCGTTCGACCACCACCGGATCTTGTCCGACGCGGTCGAGCACGCCAGGGACATGCTGTCCCACACCACCCTCGCGACGACGTTCTGCCCGCCGGAGTTCACCGTCACGCAGCTGCGGGAGGTCTACGAGACGGTGTGGGGCGCCGAACTGGACTCGTCGAATTTTCACCGGAAAGTCACCCGCGCCGACGGGTTTCTCGTCCCGACCGGCGGCAAGGCGGCCAGCGAGGGGGGCCGCCGCGCCACTCTTTACCGCGCGGGAGCGGCGACCCGGTTGCATCCCGCGCTATTGCGCGAACAGCACTCGAAACTCGCGCACCTGCCGGGCGAGCGCCAGGAATCGTGACGGTTGGTGCCGACTCTTGGCTCGCCTGGTGCCAGGGGCAAGAGTCAGCTCCGGGAGACGCGGCGCACCCGAACCGCCACGAAGAGGCCGATCGCGATCGCCACCGCGGCCAGCACGATGTACTGGAACACCGACGCGTAGCGGTCCACCAGCGACCAGCTCTCCCCGAGCAGGTAGCCGGCCACGACGAACGCTGTGTTCCACAGCAGGCTGCCCGCCGTCGTGAGCAGCAGGAAGCGGCCGAAGGGCATGCGTTCGACGCCTGCGGGCAGCGAGATCAGGCTGCGGAAGATCGGCACCATCCGGCCTAGGAACACCGCCTTGCCGCCGTGGCGGGTGAACCACGCTTCGGTCCGGTCGAAGTCGGTCGCGTTCATCAGCGGCAGGCGGCTGAGCAGGGCCCGGCAGCGGTCGCGGCCGAGCAGGGCGCCTAGCCAATAGACGATCACGGCTCCGGCGAGCGAGCCCAAGGTGGTCCAGAAGAGGGCTCCGGCGAGGCTGAAGGTGCCGCGGCTCGCGGAGAAACCGGCTAGCGGGAGGACGAGTTCGCTGGGGATCGGCGGGAAGAGGTTGTCCAGGCCGACGACGATCGCGGCGCCGATGCCGCCGAGGGAGTCCATGAGGCCGACGGCCCAGCCCGCGAGTCCGGTGAGGGGTTCGGCGGGGGCGGCGAGCAAGAGGTTCACGGGAGTCCTTTCACTTCGGATGTGACGTTTTCGAAGGTAGAAAGGCAAGGGGCGCAACACATTGCTGTCGGCCACCCGGAGAAATGCGGAAAACCGCAGTACTCCGCCGCCATCGGCCTGGCTAGCCTGATCAACGTGAACAGACCGCGAATGCTGCGCCGGACGGCGGGCGTCGGCCTAGGTGCCCTGACGGCGCTCATCGAGGTGCCGTACGTGGTCCTCTCCGCACCGCTCCTCGCCATCCCCGCGGCACGGCCGAAGGTGCTTCGCGGCGCACGCAGGCTCGCCGAAGTCGAGCGCGCCCGTCTGCAGCGATTCTTCGACGCCAGCAACGGCGACGACTACGATGGCCGCCGAGCCCTGCAGTACCTCGTTCCGCGCAGTCTCACCGGGCTTCTCGCGCTGGGCGTGTGGGTGTGCATCGGCGCGGGCGCAGTGGCTGGCGCGCTCTACTTTGCTCAACTGGTCACCGGCCGGGCGCCTGGCGGTACCCCGGACGGGACGCTGCTGGATTGGCTTCCGATTCTGGCACTCGGCGCGATCGCGGTATTCCTTTGTGGACAAGGGCTGATCGGGGCAGCCGCACTCGATCGGAGGCTGGCGAGGCGGTTCTTCGGGCCCAGCAGTCAGGAACTGTTGCGGCGCCGGGTGTCCGAGCTGGCGACGACGCGGAGCGAAGTGGTCGAGGCGGTCAACGGCGAACGTCGGCGCATTGAGCGGGATTTGCACGACGGGGTGCAGCAAAGGCTGGTGGCGCTCGGAGTGCTGCTCGGCCGCGCGCGGCGGGCTGGCGACGCGGAGAGGGTGGCTGAGCTGGTCCGGCAGGCGCACGAGGAATCGCAGGAAGCGTTGCGCGAACTCCGAGAGGTGAGCTGGCGCGTGTACCCGATCGCGCTCGACGAAAGCGGTCTTGAGGCCGCGCTGGAGTCCCTGGCCGAACGCGCCACGATCCCGGTCGACCTTCGTTACGCGCTCGACGAGCCCTCGCCGGAGATGGCGACAGTGGTCTACTTCGTGGCGTCCGAATCGGTCACCAATGCGGCCAAACATGCCAGCGCCAATAAGGTCA
>NZ_JBSFNS010000156.1:0-14896 GCF_053587275.1 Amycolatopsis sp. NPDC003676 | reverse complement strand
CCGGACAGCCACATTCGTGCAGCCTGGCCGAAAGTCCGTGAGGGGAACCCTGAGGGAATCAGATTCCCTCAGGGTTCCCCTCACGGACGGATCAGTTGTCGGAAGCGGAGAACAGCACCGGCGGCACCTCGCTGGCCGTACGGCGGCGCGGCTTGGCGGCTGCCTTGGCCGGTGCCGGGGCGGCCTTCGCGGACGTCTTAGCCGTCGCGGACTTGGCTGGGGCGGTGGCTTTCGCCGGGGCAGTCTGTGCGGGTGCCGTCTTCGCGGGTGCGGACGTCTTGACCGTCGCGGTCTTCGCCGTCTTGCTGGCCGGAGCCTTGACCGCAGCCGCCTTGGTCGTCTTGGCGGCGGGCGTCTTGGTCGCCGCGGCCTTCGTCGGCTTGGCCGTGGTCTTGGCCGCGGCAGTCTTGGTCGCGGCGGCCTTCGTCGGCTTGGCGGGGGCCTTGGCCGGAGCCTTGCGTGCGGTCCGGCTCACCGTCCCGGTCGCGCCACCCGTTCGGGCAGACTTCGCGGCACTGGCGGCAGCAGTCTTCTTGCCAGCAACGGCTTTCCCGGCCTTGCCCGCCGCGGCGGTCTTCTCCGCCACCGGCTTCGCCCCAGCCTTCGCAGCTCCCGCGATCAGCCGCGGCCGGAGCTTCCGTCCACCCGTCCGGCGGCCGGCCTTCGCGTACTTCTCCAGCAATCGCCGCAGCGCGGTCGCGTTGCGGGTGCCGAGGTCGATGTCGTATTCGATGCCGTCCAGCGCGAACGCGACGGTTTCCGCCGCGCGTCCGCCGGTCAGGTCGTCCAGAGTGCGGACAGCGGTGTTCCTCGCCATGGGAGCCTCCCGTGCTCGATCGTGGTCGTGCGTGCAACCGGCACGGCGACGACCCGGGTTTCCGCGGTGCCGCCGGTTTCTTGCAGCTCTGGTACGAGAATACCGGCAGGCTTGCGCGAACCTGCGCGGTGGTGTGCGCTGTGCGCATGGCAGCAGAGACTTTCGACGTCGTGGTCATCGGTGCGGGTCCGGTCGGGGAAGTGGCCGCGGAACGGGCCGCGATGGGCGGGCTGAAGGTGGCGCTCCTCGAACACGAACGGTTCGGCGGGGAGTGTTCGTACTGGGCGTGCATCCCGAGCAAGGCGTTGCTGCGCCCGGGAAACCTGCTCGCCGCGGCCAAGCGGATGCCCGGCGTGCCGATCGGCGACGCGCTGGATCCGGAGAAGGTGCTCGCGCGCCGCGACTGGTTCACCGGCAAGGGCGACGACTCCGGCCAGGTCGAATGGGCGCGCGGCGCGGGCATCGAACCCGTGCGCGGCTACGGCCGGATCACCGGTGAGCGCGAAGTCACGCTCGACGACGGCCGCGTTTTCTCCGCCCGGAACGCGGTGATCGTGTGCACCGGCAGCGTCCCGCGCACGCCGCGGATTCCGGGCCTGGACACCATTACGCCGTGGGGTTCGCGGGAAGCGACGTCGGCGACCGAGGTGCCCGGACGGCTCGGCGTGCTCGGCGGCGGCGTGGTCGGCGTCGAGATGGCGCAGGCGTGGGCACGGCTCGGTTCGCAGGTCGACCTCGTGATCACCGGTGACCGCCCGTTGCCGCGGCTGCCGGAGTTCGCCGGCGACCTGGTCCTGGACGGTTTGCGCGAGGCAGGCGTCCGCGTGCACACCAACTCCGGGCTGGACGAAGTGTCCGTTGTGGACGGTGGCACGCAGCTGAAACTGGCTGGCGGCGACGAGATCGTGGTCGACGAACTGCTGGTCGCGACCGGTCGTGCGCCCGCGACCAGCACCATTGGTCTGGACGTGCTCGGCCTGCCCGCCGACGGTCCGCTCCAGGTCGACGAAAGCGGCCGGGTGCCCGCAGTGGAGGGTGGCTGGCTGTATGGAGCAGGCGACGTCACCGGCCGCGCTTTGCTGACCCACCAGGGAAAATACGCCGCTCGCGTCGTCGGCGACTCGGTCGCGGCCCGTGCTCGCGGCGAGGAGATCTCGACCGAGCCGTGGAGCCGCTACAGCGCGACCGCCGACCATCACGCGGTGCCGCAGGTGGTGTTCACCGACCCGGAAGTGACGTCAGTCGGCCTCACCGAGGCGCGCGACGGATCCGCGGACCGGGTCGTGGACATCGACATCGCGGTCGCCGGTTCGTCGCTGCACGCCGATGGGTACCAAGGCAAAGCGCGCATGGTCGTGGACACCGAACGCGGCGTCGTGCTGGGTGTCACGTTCGTCGGCCAGGACGTGGCGGAACTGCTGCACTCGGCGACGATCGCCGTCGTCGGCGAGGTGCCGCTGGACCGGCTGTGGCACGCGGTCCCCGCGTTCCCGACGATCAGCGAGGTGTGGCTGCGGCTGCTGGAGGCTTACGGGCTCTGAGCTGGGCGGTGTCGTGCCGCTTAAGTGGTTGTGCCGCTTCGGGTAGCGTCGGGGGATGACCAGTGCCCCCGTTCCCGGCCGCCGTGAACGCAAGAAGGCGGCGACCCGCCAGGCGCTGGCCGACGCTGCCCTGCGGATGTTCCTGGAGCGCGGCTACGACCAGGTGACCGTGCGCGAGATCGCCGACGCCGCCGACGTGTCCACCACCACGCTGATGAAGCACTTCCCGACCAAGGAAGCGCTCGTCTTCGACCGGGAACCGGAGATCGACGAGGCGTTGGTCTCGGCAGTGCGGGACCGTCCGGAGGGCACGTCGGTGCTGGCGGCGCTCCGCGCGCACATCCACGTCCGGGCGACCTCCGGCATCCGCGCGGAGGCCGAACCGTTGCTGCGACTGGTGCGCGAGACGCCCGCGCTCGCGGATTACTGGCACAAGATGTGGATGGGCCACGAGCACACGCTGAGCCGAGTGATCGCGACGGAAACCGGTGCGCCTGAGGGCGATCCGCGGTGTGCGGTGCTCGCCCATTTCGCCTTGGAGACGGCCGCGCTGGCTGATCGCTCGGACGACCCGCGGCGGATGGTGGATGTGGCGTTCGACCTGTTGGAGCACGGGTGGCAGTGAGGGTTGGTCCGCCGCCACGCTAGATCTGGCGGCTGCTGGGCAGCACAAGCGGGAATGCCGCTCCGTCGACGACGGCAGTCGCTATCCGAGCGTGGCGGGCTGGCTGGTTGCTCAGGACGGCAGCTGCAAGTCGAGCGCGCCCTTCGCGGCGCGGGCGAGTCCGGGATCGTCCGCAGTGGACGGTCCCGGTTGCCAGACCGCCTGCACGATCCGCACGCCGTTGCCGTCGATCTTGCTGGCGTAGGCGGCGCCGTCGAACTGCGGCGGGCCTGACGGCCACTTGCCGGTCTCCGTGGCGACGTCCAGGATTCCGCCGCCGCCCGGGTTGTCGGCGATCTGCTTGAGGCGGTTGGCCTGTCCGGCATCGGGGAACTCGACCACCGCGACGGTGACCGCGGCCGGCCGCCCGTCCACGAGCGCCGTGTAGCTCGCGCGGCGGACCGCGGAGCAGCTGGTCTGCTGAAGGCTCGCCTGGACGTCCCCGAAAGCGTGCGAGGCGCACTTCTGGTCGGCGCTGTTCGCGCGGGGCTCGAAGGTGAGAGTCGGCGCCGGAGGGGCGCTCGACTTGACGCTGCTCGGCACCGGACTCGGCACGCTGCTTGGCGGCGCACTGCTGGCAGGCGGAGCGGCGGCAGTGTCGTCGCCGCCGCTGGTCGCGACGACGATCGCCGACACCACCAGGACGACCAGCAAAACGATCGCCGCGATCGGCACCCACTTGACGGTCCGGGATCCCGGTTTCCCCGGCCCGGGCGGGGTATTCGGCCCGGCGCCCGCACCCGCTGCCGTGGGCACCCCTGCTCCCGCCCCAGCGGCTGCTCCGGTTCCCGCCGCGGCGCCGACTCCGGCCGGGGCAGAAGTCCCGGCTCCCGCGCCGGTGGCTGTTCCTGCTCCGGCGGCTGGAGCAGGTCGCGCAGGTTGCGGCGCACCTCGCGGAGGACTGCCCGGCCCGGGAACCTTCTCCGGCGCGACCGGGGGAACGGCCCCGCGCGGACGTCCAGCGCCCTGCGGCTTCGCCGGAGACGGCATCTTCTCCGTCGGAGCCTCAGGAGGGTCAGTCGATTCGGTGGGTGCCTCGGAAAACGACGCCAGCTCGATCGACGGAATCTCCGGCCGGGGCGGCCGCACCGCGATGATCTTCGGCCGCGGCACCGGGGGAGCGGCGGGTTTCGGTGCGGCGGAAGGATTGCCGGGGGAAGCGGCACCCTTCGACGGCACGGAGCCAGCCGATCCCGGAGCGGCACCGGGGAAGACGGGAAGCCCTTGGGGATTGCCCGCGCCGGCCGGGCCTTGCGGTCCCGGACTTGCCGTGGGAACCGCGGCGGTTTTTCCGGCCGGGGCATTGGCCCCAGCGACATTGGCACCGGCCACGCCGAGACCGGTGGCGCTCGACCCGGCCGCACGAGATTCGGTGGTTCCGGGCGGGGCCGCGCCGGGAGCGACTGTGCCGCCCGGCCCGACAGCGTCGGCTCGGGCCGCGCCGACGCCAGCGGCGGAACCGGCGGCCGGTTCGCCAGCGCGGGTTTGGTCTGCAGTGGAGCTGGCAGCAGAACTGCCGGTGGAATCCGCGGCCGGTTGAACGGCGCCGGTTTCGGCTGCGCCGGAACTTGCCGTGCCGGAGCTGGCGGCGGAACCGGCCACCGGTTTGACACTGCGGGTTTGGGCCTCAGCGGAGCTGGCAGCAGCAGAACTGCCGGTGGAATCCGCGGCCGGTTGAACGGTGCGGGTTTGCGCGGCGTCGGAGCTGACAGCGCTGGCACGCGCCGAACCAGTAGCAGTGTTGCCCGAACCCGGTGCGCCGGAACCGGCGGCGGCAGATCCAGCGGTATCAGGCTTGGCGGCGGTTCCGGCGGCGCCCGACATCGCCGCTCCTGCCGCGACAGCGCCGAGCCCCGCAACCGCGGCTCCGCCGGAGGTCCCGTTCGCGCTGCTCGCCCCCGCACCTGCGGGAGGTGAAGCGACGGAATTCGTCGCGGCACCGCCAGGCGAGGCCACGTTCGCTGCCCCAGCGCCGACAGCCCCCGCACCAGCCGGACCACCGACCCCAGGCGACCGGGGCCCAGGAGGAACCGGAACGTCGTCCGCGAACCGGACGAACCCCTCCCCGCGCAAAACCTCGTCCGAAAGCTCCGGCGCGTCTGGCGCCAGCGCGGAGATCAACGCCCGCGCCTGGTCCACCGAACGCGGATGCCGCGCCGTCGCGAGGGAGACGGTCGCGGCCAGCATGGTCGTCGGCGTCGGGTGCAGGACCCGGACCGGGCCCGCGAGGTCTCCTGGCGGCTGGTCGACCGTCTCGACGTACGGGCCGACCGCCACGATCGTGCCTACCGGGCCGCCGCCGAGTTCCGCGATGCGGCGTTCGCATTCCTGGGACAGGTCGAGCGCTTCGGTGGCGGGGTTGACGTCGTCGCCGTGGACGAGGGGCCAGCCGTCCGCCTTCCACGGTCCGCTCAGCGGGGCCTCGAGGCGCAGCGCCGGGTCGGGCAGGTCCACGCCGATCACCACGAGCACGCCCGCGGGAAGCACCACGACCGCCTCGACCGGACGGTCTCCGGTCGGGCGGGCTCCGACGAGCGCGACGCCGCCGATCACCGTGCTCCCCCGGCCGAGGGAGGCCAGTGCGGCCCGCACGTCTTCCGCGACGCGCGAGGGCTGCTGCCCGAGACGGACCAATCGCACCGAAACTCTCCTGTCGAATCCGCAGCGTTTCCGGTGCACCACGCTAGCGTGCCGGGCCGCCGGAACCGTGCTCCGCGCCCTCGCGTCGGCGTGGCTCACCACAATGGGTCGTCCGCTGCGACTTGTGGTGTTCATGTGGCCAAACGGCACGGTTGGGGTGCAGAATGTGCTACACAGGTCGGGAACTGCCGTGGAGGCTACGCAACCTGCGCAGGGTTCGAGAGGTCGTAGGGGAAGACGTCCCTCGTCGAACAAGCGGAGGTCAGCAGTGAGCACCCGTGGCAGCACCCGAGGCGTGGTGTACGTCCACTCGTCGCCGTCTGCGGTATGTCCGCACGTCGAGTGGGCTATTTCGGGCACCCTTGGTGCCCGGGTCGAGCTGAAGTGGACGGCCCAGCCGGCCAGTCCGGGACAGCTCCGGGCCGAATGCAGCTGGAGCGCGCCCGCGGGAACCGCGGGCAAACTCGCCGGCGCCCTCAAGGCGTGGCCGATGGTGCGCTTCGAAATCACCGAGGAGCCCAGCGCGGGCGTCGACGGCGAGCGGTTCTGCTTCGCGCCCGGTCTCGGGCTCTGGCACGGCCGCACCAGCGCCAACGGCGACATCGTCGTGGGCGAGGACCAGCTGCGCGCGCTCGTCAGCATGACCCGCGGCGGCGAGACCCTTGCGCACAAACTGGACGAACTCCTCGCCGCGGCCTGGGACGAGGCGCTCGAGCCGTACCGGCACGCGGGCGACGGCGCCCCGGTCACCTGGCTGCACCAGGTCGGGTGAACGAAAGCGGTACCCTCACCCGGGTGAGCGTTCCTTCGGCCCCGCCGTCCCGTCAGCGGTGGTTGATCCCCGTGCTCGTGGTGGTGCTGTCCATCACCGTCGCCGGGGGTCTGCTCGCCCGCGAGCTGTACCGCCGTCCCGAGTCCCCGCACCCGGCCGACGGCGAGGCCATGGCGCCGCCCGTCTCGACCAGCGGCGGTCCGTCCGACAAGTCCGGCTCGGTCCAGGTCGGGGTCGCCCCGGACGCGGAGAACCACCCGCAGGACGACGCCGTCCGCACCGTGCTGCAGGCCTATTTCAACGCGCTCAACAAGAAGGACTACGACGCCTGGACGGAAACCGTCAGCGACGCGCGCCGCAGCAAGACGCCGGAAGTGGACTGGCACCGCAACTTCCAGTCCACGAAGGACGTCAACATCATGCTGTACCGCATCGAACCGGGCGCGCAGGGCACGCTGCGGGCGCTGGTCGGGTTCACCAGCACCCAGTCGCTCAACGAGGCCCCGGGCGACTTCCCGCACGAGTGCATCAACTGGCGGCTGGTGCTGCCGATGAAGTTCGAGCACGGCTCGTACCGGATCGACACCGTCGACAGCACCGCCACCGAACACGACAAGTGCTGAAACGGTGAAGGGCCCCGCGGAGATTTCCGCGGGGCCCTTCACCGTGAAGAGGAACTCAGTTCGCCGGTGTGAACAACAGCGCGGTGTTGTGCCCGCCGAAACCGAACGAGTTGGACAGCGCCGCGGCGAGTTCGACCTTGCGGTTCTCCCCGGACACGACGTCCAATTGCACCTTCGGGTCCTGCTCGGTGAGGTTCAGCGTCGCGGGGACGATGCCCTCGTACAGCGCGAGAATCGTCGCGATGCCCTCGACCGCGCCTGCCCCGCCGACGAGGTGGCCGAGCGCGCCCTTCGGCGCGGTGACCACCGGGTGCTCGCCGACCGCCGACCGGATCGCCGCCGCCTCGCCGATGTCTCCGACCACAGTGGACGTCGCGTGCGCGTTCACGTGGCCGATGTCCGAAGGGGACAGTCCGGCCATCGCCATCGCCGCGCGCATCGCCGCGATCTGGCCGATGCCCTCCGGGTGGTTGCCGGTGATGTGGTAGGCGTCCGAGGTCAGTCCGTAGCCGGCCAGCTTCGCGTAGATCCGCGCGCCGCGGGCCTTCGCGCGGTCGGCCCGCTCGAGCACGACGACGCCGGAGCCCTCGCCGAGCACGAAGCCGTCGCGGCTCACGTCGAACGGACGCGAGGCCGCGGCCGGGTCGTCGTTGCGCGTCGACACCGTGCGCGCCTGGGCGAACCCGGCGACGGTGATCGGGTGGATGCAGGCCTCGGAACCGCCGGCGACCACCACGTCGGCCCGTCCGGACCGGATCATCTCGTAGCCGTTCGCGATGCCCTCGGCCCCGGACGCGCACGCCGACGCGGGCGAATGCACCCCGGCGCGCGCCTTCAGGTCGATGCCCACGTGCGCGGCCGGGCCGTTCGGCATCAGCATCGGCACGGTCAGCGGCGACACCTTGCGAAGACCCTGCTGGTGCAACAGATCGTTCTGGGTCAGCAGGGTCACCGGCCCGCCGACCCCGGTGCCGATCGAAACGCCGAGGCGCTCCGGTTCGACATCGGTGTGCTCGTCGGTCTGCTCGGCGAACCCGGCGTCGGCCCAGGCCTGGCGGGCGGCGATGATCGCCACCTGCTCGCACCGGTCGAGCCGCCGGGCCTGCACGCGGGGCAGGATGTCGGTCGGCTCGACGGCGAGCTGCGCCGCGATCCGGACCGGCAGGTCCAGCTCCTCCGCCCAGTCCGCGGCGATCGTGCTGATCCCGCTGCGGCCGGCCAGCAGACCGTCCCAGGTGGACGCGACGTCCCCGCCCAGCGGCGTCGTCGCGCCCATGCCGGTGATCACGACGTCGATGTTGCTCATGGGAGTCTCCCCAAGGGTCGGCTCCGGACCGGGGCCCGGGTACGAAGAGGACTTACTTCGAGTTGGCGGACACGTAGTTCACCGCGTCGCCGACGGTCTTCAGGTTGGCCAGCTCGTCGTCCGGGATCTTGACGCCGAACTTGTCCTCGGCCTGCACGGCGATCTCGACCATCGACAGCGAGTCGATGTCCAGGTCGTCCACGAACGACTTCTCGGCGGTGACGTCGTCCTGAGCCACGCCGGCGACCTCTTCGACGATCTCGGCGAGGCCGGCGAGAATCTCAGTGTTGTCAGCCATCGGTGTTGTTCCCTTCTCGGTTCTTCTGCGGGTCCGCTCGCGGGCACGGCGCCCGCGGGGGAAGTATCGCTCAGGGCAGGACGAACGCCTGCGCGGCATAGGAAAGCCCGGCTCCGAAGCCGACCGCCAGCACCACGTCGCCGCTTTTCGCCGTTCCCGCCTTGCGCATGTGGTCCAGGGCCATCGGGATCGAAGCGGACGAGGTGTTGCCCGAGTACTTGATGTCGTCGGCCACCACGAGGTCCTCGCGCGCCCCCTTGGCGCGCAGCTTCTTCGCGATCGACTCGACGATCCGGAGGTTCGCCTGGTGCGGGGCCAGCACGTCCACATCGGACGGTTGCAGCCCGGCGGCCTCCAGCGCGCGCAGCGCGATCGGCGCGATCTGCGTGGTCGCCCAGCGGAAGACCGACTGGCCCTCCTGGTAGATCCACTGGTGGTCGCGCATGTAGATCAGGTCGACGAGGTCGCCCGCGCTGCCCCACACCACCGGGCCGATGCCCGGTTCCTCGGACCCGCCGACCACCGCGGCTCCCGCGCCGTCGGCGAAGATGATCGCGTTCGCGCGGTCGGTGGGGTCCACGGCGTCGGTGAGCTTCTCCGCGCCGATCACGAGGACCTTCTTCGCCGAACCCGCGCGCACGAGGTCGGACGCGACGCCGAGGCCGTAGCAGAATCCGGCGCACGCGGCGTTGAGGTCGAACGCGCCGGGGCTCTGCACGCCGATCCGCGAGGCGACCTGTGCGGCCGCGTTAGGGATCTGCGAGGGCATGGTGCAGTTGGGCACGATGACCGTGTCCACTTCGGACGGATCGAGGCCCGCGTCGGAGAGCGCGTCGGCCCCGGCGGCGACGGCGTAGTCGACCAGCACGTCGTCCTTCTCGCCGAACCGCCGCTCGATGATGCCGACGCGGTCGCGGATCCACTGGTCGTTGGTGTCCATGACCTGCGACAGGTCGTCGTTCGTGACGATCCGGTCCGGCTGGTAGCTGCCGAAGCCGAGGATGCGGGCGGCGGGCGCGCCCTGGGCGAGGCGCAGGGTGGGGCGGGCGGTCACTGGGCGTCCTCCTCGCGCAGCGCCGCCAGTTCGGCGGGCGACTTCAGCGCGGTGGTAGTGGTGACGACGCCCTTGAGCTGCCGCTTGACCAGTCCGGTCAGGGTGCCCGCGGGCGCCAGTTCGACGGTGCGGTCCACGCCGAGCGAGACGAGCCCGTCCATGGTGAGGTCCCAGCGGACCGGGCGGGTCACCTGGGCGACGAGCCTGCGCAGGTACTCCGCGCCGCTCGTGACGACCTGACCGTCGGCATTGGACAGCAGCGGGCGCGTCGGGTCGGCCGGGGAGAGACCGGCGGCGTGCTCGCGCAAGGCGTCTTCCGCGGGGGCCATGTAGGGCGTGTGGAAGGCGCCGGCGACCTTGAGGGCGCGGATCTTCGTGCCCTCCATCGGCTCGGCGATGATCTTCTCGATCGCGGCGGCGGACCCGGACGCGACGATCTGCCCGGCCCCGTTGCGGTTCGCGGCGGCGAGGCCCTGGCTTTCCAGCCACGCGGCGACTTCTTCGGGGTCGCCGAGCATCACCGCGGCCATCGACGTCGGTTCGAGCGCGCACGCCTTGGCCATCTCCGCGCCGCGGACGGCGGCGAGCGCGACCGCGTCGGCGGGGGTGAGCACGCCGGCGATCGCGGCCGCGGCCAATTCGCCGACCGAGTGGCCGGCGACCGGCGCGTCGTCGGCGACGGGCAGGTGCTCGAAGGACAGCAGGGACAGCGCGACGATCAGCGGCTGCGCGACAGCGGTGTCCTGGATCTCCTCGGCTCCGGCCTCGGTGCCGAGCCGGATCAGGTCAAGCCCGCAGCGGGCGGACCACTCTTCGACGCGCGCGCGTGCGCCGTCGAGCTCGAGCCACGGGGCGAGCATGCCGGGGGCTTGGGAACCCTGGCCGGGGGAGAGGACTGCAACTGTCACGCTGTCTATGAGACCACGGGTTCCCTCGGGCTTCGGCTGCGGGCGGTCACCAAGTCCGCGCGGCGGAATTGGAGGAAACCTCCAAAGACCCGCCGGAGAACCCGGCCCTTAACCCATCCGCCTTGTGGGATTCAACCAGCGCTTGCCGTGAAGTCTGTCACCCGCCACGCCCCGGCGGAAGGGTGCGCGGCGCGTGGGCCGGAGGTTCGCGGCGCTTCCGCCGGGCGCGGGAGGGGCTCGGGCGCGGATGGCCCCACAGCGGCGTGGGGTGGTTGGGGTGCACCGAACGCCGCATTGGGTGCGCGCGACGCACCGAATGCCACATTGGGTGCGTTGAGCGCACCGAACGCCGCATTGGGTGCGCGTAACGCACCGAATGCCACATTGGGTGCGTCAGATGCGCCCAGAGCTTTCTCGTTAGCGCGCGGGGATCCTCGCCCCCGCCCCGGTGCCCCTCGCCCTGGCGCGCGGGCTTGGCGCGCGGTGCCGAGGTACGTGAGGGGACCCTGAGGGAATCAGATTCCCTCAGGGTCCCCTCACGTACCTTCGCGGGAGCGGAGCCACGCGGCTCGGCTGGCCAGGCGGTGCTCCGCATCCCCCGGCCAGCACCGCTGCAACCAACCCGCCGCACACCGCACTACCGAGAAAACCCCATCGGGGCGGTTACCAAAGCCCGCGAGCGCGAGCGAGCCTGCCGACAGTGAGCGCGACCCGCAGCACCAGCGCGTCGCGGGCGTCGGTCGGGTTGCGGCCGGTCAGTTCGGCCGCTTTGCGCAGTCGGTACCGGACCGTGTTCGGGTGCACGAACAGCGTTTGCGCGCAGCGTTCCAGGACCCCGCCAGTGTCCAGATAGGTCTCAACAGTGCGCTGCAGCGCCGCTCCGGCCTCCTCCAACGGGCGGGCCACCGAGTCGACCAGCAGCCGTTCCGCGCCGGGGTCGCCGGACAAAGCTCGTTCGGGGAGCAAATCGTCGGACCGGACCGGACGGGGCGCACCGGGCCAGCCGACCACCGCGCGCAGTCCGGACAACGCCTCGGCCGCGCTGTGGTGCGCCTCGGCCAGCGTCGGGACGGTCGGGCCGGCTACGACGGGGCCGTCGGCGAACACCGTCGACATCCGGGCCAAGATCTCGCGTTCTTTCGGCCCGCCCTCGGTGGGGCCGCCGATCACGATCACCAGCCGCGAGCCCTGCACCGACAGCAGCACCGCGCGGCCGACGCGGGCGGCGCGGGCGCGGACGTCGAAAACCACCGTCGGCGGGTCTTCTGAGGGAGGATTTCCTACCATGACCGTCGCCGCCGCGGCCGGATCCCAGCCGAGCGCCGCAGCCCGCGACAGGACCGATTCCTCGGCGTCGCCGCGGACGATTCCGTCGACTACCAGAGCTTCGAGCCGGGCGTCCCACGCACCGCGCGCTTCCGCCGCGGCGGCGTAGGAATTGGCCGCCGCGAACGCGATTTCCCTGCCGTAGCGCAGAATTCCCTCGATCAATGCCGCGCGTTCGGCTTCCGAAGCGGCGAATTCCGGGAGCTGTTCTTCGAATACCTCGATCGCGAGCCGCACCATCGCGACGGCCTGGCGCAGGCTGATCCAGCGCGATACCTCGGTCGGCGCGTCGCGGAACGCTTCGGTGGTGAGCTTCAGCGCTTCCTTCGAATCGCGCAGCCACGCGACGAATCCGCTGGCCCCGGTCTGCGTGATCAGCAGCACGCTGGCGCGCTGGTCGGCGGGCAGCCGCGCGAACCAGACCAGCCGGCGTTCCATTTCCGCGACGCTCGCGCTCGCCAGCCGCCCGGAGGCGTGCTCCAGGCTGCGCAGGGTTTTGGCGGACAGCCCGTGGTGTTTGCGCGCGGGGCGTCCTGTGGTGTCGGCCATGTCGGATCCGATCCTACGTGCCGCGCGCGGCCTGCAACTTTAGGCGGATGCGGCGGCGACCTCGGGAGGTGGGCGGCCTCGTGCCGAAGTGCCTAGGATCCCGGGTGGGGTGGCAGGGGATCACCCCGGGAGAAAAGAACAGGGGGACGGGCCATGCCAGAGCCCGGACTGGAGATCGACGGGATCTCCAAACGCTACGGCGCCGTGGTGGCGCTCGAGAAGATGACGTTCGACGTGCGGCCGGGGGAGCTTTTCGGATTCGTCGGCAGCAACGGGGCGGGCAAAACGACCACGATGCGCATCGCGCTCGGCGTGCTGAGCGCCGACGCCGGCCAGGTGCGGTACGCGGGCGAGCCGATCACGCACGAAACGCGCCGCCAGATCGGCTACATGCCCGAGGAACGCGGGCTGTACCCGAAAATGAAGGTCGGCGAACAGCTCACGTATCTGGCCCGGCTGCACGGAATGCCCGCCGCCGCGGCGAAGGCGTCGAGCGAGCGGTGGACCGAACGCCTCGGCGTGGCCGCCCGTCGCGACGACGAGGTGCAGAAGCTCAGTCTCGGCAACCAGCAGCGCGTGCAGCTCGCCGCCGCGCTGGTGCACGAACCGCGGATTCTCGTGCTGGACGAACCGTTCTCCGGGCTCGACCCGGTGGCCGTCGACGTGATGAGCGACGTGCTGAAGGAGAAGGCGGCCGAGGGCGTTCCGGTCGTGTTTTCCAGCCACCAGCTGGATTTGGTGGAGCGGCTGTGCGACCGGATCGGGATCGTCCGGAGTGGACGGATGGAAGCGTCCGGCACGGTGGCGGAACTGCGCTCGGGCGGGACGACGCGGCTGCTCGTCGATGCTCCGGAGGCGCCGGAGAACTGGGCGGCCGGGCTGTCCGGCGTGACCGTGATCGGCCGCCGGGGAGCGGTGACCGAGCTCGAATTGGCCGACGGCGCGGACGACCAGGCCGTGCTGCGCGCCGCGCTGGCGACCGGCCCGGTGCGGGAATTCGCCCGCAAACTGCCGTCGCTGACCGAGTTGTTCCGTTCCGTCGTGTCCGAGCACCAGGAGGCCGCGGCATGACCGGGTCCGATGTCCAGATGAGCCCGCTGTCCGCGGTCGGCCTCGTGGCCGGGCGGGAAATCAGCACGCGCGTCAATTCCAAGGCCTACCGCATCACCACGCTCGTGATGGTGCTGATCGTCGTCGGGCTGGCGCTGGTCTTCAAGCTCTTCAACGGCGGCGGGAGTGCCGACGCGACGGTCGGCTACGTGCCCGCCGCCTCGCAGCTGGCGCAGCCGCTGACCGCGACGGGGAAGTCGATCGGCCAGACCGTCGCGACGCAACAAGTCCCTGACGAGAAGACCGGCCAGGCGAAGCTGCGGGACGGCTCGATCGACGCGCTGCTGGTGCAGGACGCGAAGCGGGTCCATGTCCAGGTGAAGAAGGACCTGGACGCGAAGCTGAAGAACACCTTCACCGTGCTCGAGGGCCAGTTGGCGCTCAACCAGCAGATCGAATCCCTCGGCGGCGACCCGGCGAAGGTGCGCCAGGCGGCCGCCGCGGCGACGATCGACGAACTGCCGCCGCTCGAGAAACCGTACGACTACAACGGGCAGCAGCTCGTGCTCGGCATCATCGCGGGCATCCTGATCTACCTGTCGCTGATGCTCAACGGGCAGAGCGTCGCGCAGGGCGTCGTCGAGGAGAAGACGTCGCGGGTGGTCGAACTGCTGCTGTCGACGATCAAACCGTGGCAGCTGATGGCCGGGAAGGTGCTCGGCATCGGCACCGTCGGCCTGATCCAGATGCTGGCGATCGGCGTGGCCGGAGTGGCGGCCGGGCTCGGGTTCGGGGTGCTGACGATCTCGGTGAACGCGGCGGTCGGCACCGTGATCTGGCTGATCGTCTGGTACCTGCTCGGGTTCTTCATGTATTCGATCGTGTTCGCCGCCCTCGGCGCGCTGGTTTCGCGGCAGGAGGACGTGGCCGGCGCGACGATGCCCGCGCTGATGTTCGTCATCGCCGGATACGTGGTGGGGATTTCGATCCTGCCGTCGAACCCGGGGAGCCCGCTGGCCGAGGTGCTGTCGCTGATCCCGGTGTTCGCGCCGACGCTGATGCCGATGCGGCTGGCGATGGGCGGCGTGCCGGTGTGGGAGGCGGTGCTGTCGGTGGGCCTGGTGGTCGCGCTCATCCCGGCGCTGATCTGGCTGGCCGCGCGGATCTACCGCAACGCGGTGATGCGCACCGGCGCGAAGGTGAAGCTGCGGGACGCGCTGAGCGCTGCCTGACAGACGAGTTCTCTACGGCGGGGGGGGGGGGGGGCCCCCCGCCCCCCCGAGAGGGGCCGGGCGCCCGAAAAGAGGGGGGGGGGGCCACACAAAGGAAAAAAGGGGGGGGGGGGAGA
>NZ_JBSFNS010000155.1:0-15410 GCF_053587275.1 Amycolatopsis sp. NPDC003676 | reverse complement strand
TGAGGTGAGGCTAACCTAAAATGTGCGGGGCGGGCTATGGCTGGGGAGGATGGCGGGCGCCACGTTTGCCTGGATTGGGCGGGGTTCGGGCGTCGCGTCGGCTGGGCCAGCGGATGCGGTGACGGCTGGGTGCGCGAGCCGCCTGCCAGCGGATGGTCGTTCTCTTCGATCAGCGACGCGGGCAGCTGCGTCGTGGTGTCGGGGTCCAGCCCGGAGACCACCGCTCTGGAGATCTGCTGGGTGCTGGAGGAATCCATCGGAGACGTCATGTTGTCCGGCGTCACCACGAAGGCGCCGCGGGATCGTGCGCGTGCGAGCAAAGCGTCCGCGCGATCGCGGGGGTCCATTCCCCTCGGCCTCCCGACTGACCCGGGGCCTCTGGGGGAAGGCCCGCCTGTTTCCTGTCTAGGGTAGGCCCTCGGGGCCCGCGCCGCCCACGTTTCCCGCGGCTTGTCGCTCAGCGGTGCGTGATACAAAGGAGAATTCTGTGACGTCCGAGGTCGAGGTCGACGCCGTCGTACTGGTCGGCGGCCAGGGCACGCGGCTGCGCCCGCTCACGCTGTCCGCGCCGAAGCCGATGCTGCCGACGGCGGGCACGCCGTACCTGAGCCACCTGTTCTCCCGCATCCGCGCGGCCGGCATCCGGCACGTGGTGCTCGGCACGTCGTACCGGGCGGAGGTGTTCGAGGAGTACTTCGGCGACGGGTCCGCGCACGGTCTGGAGCTCGAGTACGTGGTGGAGGACGAGCCGCTGGACACCGGCGGCGCCATCCGCAACGTCTACGACCGGCTGCGCGCCGACCACGCGATCGTCTTCAACGGCGACATCCTCTCTGGGGCTGATCTGCACGCCCAGCTGCGCACCCACCTCGACTCCGGCGCGGACGTCACTCTGCATCTGCAGCGCGTCCCCGACCCGAGCCGGTTCGGTTCGGTGCCGACTGATTCCGAGGGGCGCGTCACGGCTTTCCTGGAGAAGACGCCCAACCCGCCGACGGATCAGATCAACGCTGGCTGTTACGTCTTCCGTCGTCCGGTGATCGAGACCATTCCGTCGGGTCGGCGAGTGTCGGTCGAGCGCGAGACCTTCCCTAGGCTCCTCGAGAACGGCGCGCATCTGCACGGATTTGTCGACTCTTCGTACTGGCTCGACGTCGGCACCCCGGAAGCTTTTGTGCGCGGCAGCGCCGATCTGGTTCGCGGCGTCGCGCCTACCTCCGCGCTGGCCGGGCCGACCGGCGATTTTTTGGTGCTGGACGCGGCTTCCGTCTTCACCGGAGCGAAGCTCACCGACGGTACGACGATCGGTGCGCGAGCCATTGTCGGGAAGGACGCGACGGTGTCCGGCTCGGTCGTGTTCGACGACGCGGTGATCGGTCCGGACGCGATTGTGGAGAATTCGGTGCTGGGTCGCGGAGCTCAGGTCGGCGAGGGCGCGGTGCTGCGCGGCGTGGTGCTCGGCGACGGGGCGTCGGTGGGGGCCGGCTGCGAATTGCTGGACGGCGTCCGGATCTGGCCCGGTGTTTCGGTGCCGGACGGCGGCATCCGGTTTTCGAGCGACGCGTGATGGAGTGGCGTCCGGGGTTTCCGGTGGACCTGGCCGAGGTGCTGGGTCCGCTGAGCCGTGGGCGCGGGTCGCTGAACTTCCGGCGCGACCGCGGCGTCTGGTGGCTGGCCGCGAACACGCCCGGCGGCAAGGGAACGCTCGCGCTGCTGCACCGGCCGGATGGGGTCGTCGAGGCCGAAGCTTGGGGCGACGGCGCGGATTTCCTGCTTGACGGCGTGCCCGCCTTGCTCGGCGCGGACGATGACGACACCGGCTTCGTCGCGCACCACGACGTGATCGCCGAAGGCCGCCGCAACGCGCCCGGCTTGCGGCTCGGGTCGACCGGGCGGGTGTGGGACGCGCTGGTGCTCGCGATCCTCGAACAGAAGGTGAGCGGCAAGGAAGCGATCCGGTCGTGGGCGGAGCTGTGCCGGTGGTTCGGCACGCGCGCGCCAGGGCCGGGCCCGGATTTCCTGCGGGTGCCGCCGGATCCGGTCGCTATTCGGTCCATTGTGGACTGGAACTGGCACAAGATCGGCGTGGACCTCAAGCGCCGCACGGCGTTGATCGAGGCTGCCCGGGTGGCTCCGCGGCTGGAGGAAGCGGTGCGGCTGCGCGGGGTCGAGGGACGCGCGTGGCTGCGAAAGGTGCGCGGCATCGGCGTGTGGACGGCGGCGGAGATCGCGCAGCGCGCATGGGGCGACCCGGACGCGGTCAGCTTCGGCGACTACAACATCCCGGCGATGGTCGGGCACACGCTGCTCGGGCGGAAGATCGACGACGAGGAGATGGCGCAGGTGCTCGCGCCGTACGCCCCACAGCGGCAGCGCGCGATCCGGTACCTGGGGGCGGCTGGGGCTCGGAAGCCGCGGTTCGGGCCGCGGATTGAGCTGCGGGATTACCGGGCGATGTAGGTCAGCGCGGCGGGTACGGGCCTGGCTGCTGACCGGGTCCCGGCGGCGGGTACTGGGCACCGGGCTGGTTCGGGTACTGCGGGCCGGGCGGCGGATACCCGGGCTGGCCGGGGTAACCGGGCTGCTGCGGTCCGGGCGCGGGATAGCCCTGCTGGCCGGGATAGCCCTGGCCGGGCGGCGGCGGATAGCCCTGCTGCGGCGGGAAGTAGCCCGGCGGCGGGCCTTGCTTCCGCCGGGACGAGGCCCGCACCGTCACCACGATCACGGCCACCACCCCAGCCAGCAGCATCAAGATGATGAGGTGCCAAGGCTGTACAGCCACGATGAAGATCCTCCCCTGGGCGAGGGTCCATCGTAGGCCGCTCAGCGGGGTTCGCGCACCGGAATGGATCAGCCTTGCGGGGGCTGCTGCTGCGGGTACTGCTGACCGGGCTGCGGCGGATACTGCTGCTGCGGGTACTGGCCCTGCGGCGGGAACTGCTGCGGAGCACCAGGCTGCGGCGGGTACTGCCCCTGCGGCTGCTGCCCGTACGGCGCGCCCGGCCCCTGCTGTCCCGGATACTGCCCCGGCCCGGCCTGCGGCGGCTGCTTAGGCCGTCCCACCGTGAATTTCAGGACCAGTACGACCACCAGCAGCACGATCAGCGCGACCGGCAGGACGAATTTCAGCATGGGGTTCCCATCGGGTCGGGCATGGACGCAACGAATGCTAATTCCTCGCCGCGGTCAGCGCAGGGCAGCCGCCGCGATCGCCACGCCTTGTTCGGCCGACAGGCCCAAGCCCCGGATGACCTCGGCGTACGTGGCCGCGGCGGCTTGGGCTCGGGACAGTGTCTCGTCGCCGGTCGCGCCGACGAAAGTGCCTGCTCTGCCTCGGGTTTCCAGCAGTCCGGCTTCCTCGAGCTCGCGGTACGCGCGCGCCACCGTGTTCGGCGCGATGCCCAGGTCCGCGGCCAGTCCGCGCACCGTCGGGAGTTTCGTGCCGACCGCCAGCGTCCCGTCGTTGATCTGGTTCGCCAGCGAGGTCCGGACCTGTTCGAACGGCGGAACGGGCGAAGCCGGGTCGTAGCTGATGCTCATCGTTGCCGCCGTTTCCTCCGGATGCTCACCACAATGCCCAGCGCCAGCAGTGCGAACGCCACCGCGAAACCGATCAGCACCACCCATCCGCTGATGGCGACGCCGGTGTCGCCCGGGTGCAGGTGCGGTCGCGCCAGGTCCATGCGCCCAGGTTAACGGGCCGCCGCGATCAGTTCGGCCAGATCTTCCGAACCCGCGGGCAGCGCGTCGACCGGCCACCAGCGCAGGTCGTCGGATTCCTCGCTGCGCACGGGTTCCGCGCCCGGCGGTGCGTGCACGGCGTAACGGACGTCGAAATGCCGCGTGGGGACGCCGAGTGAGCAGGTGATCGGGTGCACGTCCAGGTGCACCGGCGTTTCCCCGATCACCAGGCCGCTCATGCCGGATTCCTCGGTCGCCTCGCGAAGGGCGGCTTCGGATAGCGACGCGTCGGACGGTTCGCAGTGCCCGCCGAGTTGCAGCCAGCGGCCGACGCGCGGGTGCAGGGTCAGCAGGACCTGCGTGCCGGTCGAGTCGAGGACCACCGCGGACGCGGTCAGGTGCCCGGCCTCGCAGGAGCGCTGGCAAGTGTCCGAACGCGACGCCAGGAAACCGAGAAACGCTTGCCGCAGCGACTCTTGCGACGGAGCTTCCGGCTTCCACTCGGTCAGCGTGGCGACGGCGGATTCGTGCAGGGTCATCGTTCGATCAGCCAATCGCCGGTGGTGAGCGGGCCGCGCGGGGGAGCGGGTTCGGCCGGGTGCCCGATGGCGACCGCGCCGAGCGGATGCCACTGGTCGTCGAGATCCAAAGTGGACCGGACCAGGTCGGCGGCGAAAATGGTCGAGCCGATCCAGCACGAGCCGAGGTCTTCGGCGGCCAGCGCGACCAGCAGACCCTGCACGGCGGCGCCGGCGGCGACGGTGAACATCGTGCGCTCGTGCCGGTTTCGCCGGTCGTCCCGGTAGGTGTGCGCGCCTTCGGGCAGCAGGAACGGGATTACGAGTTCCGGCGCGCGGTAGAGAATGTCGCCGCGGGACAGGCGTTTCGCGATCTGTTCGGGGGTGAAGCCGTCGCTGGTCAGGTCGGCTTCCCACGAGGAGCGCATCGCGTCGAGGAGTTTGCGGCGCAGGCCTTCGTCGCGCAGCCAGATGAACCGGACGGGGTGCGTGTGGTGCGGCGCGGGCGCGGTGAGCGCGGCCGCGACGGCGCGCCGCATCGCCTCGGGATCCACCGGCTCGTCGCTGAATTGCCGGACGGAACGCCGGTGCGGCACGGCTTCCCGGCGGCCCTGCGCGATGGATTCGTTGGTGCCCAAGCGAAAGAGGTCGGTTTCGATCGGGCGGATCAGCTTGCGCGCGGTGGAACCGTCGTCGTGGATCTGCAGCCCGCGCACGACCGCCACCGGCAGTCCGCCGAGCTTGCCCTTCACGAGATCCGCGGCGGCGGCGATCTCGTCCGCGACCGCGATTTCCGTAACCGCCAGCTCGTTGCCCTGCGAATCGATCTGCCCGGCATACCCGTGCAGCACGCGCAGGCCGGACGCGCCGATCGCGGCGTCCGTCTGGCCGACTCGCCAGGCGCGGCCCATGGTGTCGGTGACGACCACGGCCACCTCGACGCCCAGCCGTTCCCGCAAACCGTTGCGCAGCGCCAACGCGGACGCGTCCGGGTCCGCGGGCAGCAGTGCCACCTCGTCGCCGCGCACGTTCGACGCGTCGATCCCGGAGGCCGCCTGCACGATGCCCAGCTGGTTCTCGGTGATCAGCGTGCGCGCGATGCGAGCGACGACCCGCACCGATTCTTCCTCGACCAGCTTGCGCCGGGCCGCGTCGCGCTCCTCGGGATCGCTCGGCACGCGCACCAGGCGCCCCTCGATCTTCGAGAAAGCCTTGCTGGTCACCACCACCACGTCGCCGGAGCGCAGCCACGGCGCGGCGGACACGATCGCGCCGGTCAGGTCGTCGCCGGGACGAAACTCCGGCAATCCGGGGACCGGGAGGATCTCGATCTTCTGGGAAGCGTGGTCAGTCAAGGGAGACTCCCGCTACGTCGAGCGCCGCGCGGACCATGTCCGCCGTCGCGTCCACATCGGACATCAGCAGCGGCACCGCGCGCACGTCCACGCCGGGCACCGTGACCTCGTGATCCTCCGGCGCGACGAGCCAGCCGTCGAGCACGCCGCCCTCGGTTCGCGCACCGTAATGCCGGCCGACCGCCTCCGCGGAGGTCTCCACGCCGATCGCGGTGAGGCACGCGTCGGCCATGCCGCGCAACGCTTTCCCGCCGATGATCGGCGACACCCCGACGACCTTCGCGCGGGATTTCCGCAGCGCGTCGCGCACCCCGGGCACCCCGAGCGTCGTGCCGACCGACACGACCGGGTTCGACGGCGCGAACAGCACGACGTCCGCCTCGGCCAGCGCCGCCAGCACGCCGGGGCCGGGCTTGGCCTCGTCGTTGCCGACCGCGACGATCGAATGCGCGGGCACACCGGCCCGGTAACGCACCCACCACTCCTGGAAGTGCACGGCCTTCTGCTGGTCCGGCTGCTCCGGATCGTCGATCACGACGTGCGTTTCGACCCGGTCGTCCGACATCGGCAGCAGCCGCACGCCGGGCTGCCAGCGGTCGCACAGCGCCTCGGTGACCTGGGACAGCGGATAGCCCGCGCGCAGCATCCGCGAGCGGATCAGGTGCGTCGCGATGTCCTTGTCGCCGAGCCCGAACCAGGTCGGCTCCGCGCCGTAGGCGGCGAGTTCCTCCTTGACCGTCCAGGTCTCGCCCGCGTGGCCCCAGCCGCGTTCGGTATCGATGCCGCCGCCGAGGGTGTACATGCAGGTGTCGAGATCCGGGCAGATGCGCAGGCCGTGCATCCACACGTCGTCGCCGGTGTTCACCAGCGCCGTGATCTCGTGCGGCGATTCGCCCGCGCCGATCGCGGGAAGTCCGAGTGCGGTTTTGACCCCGAGCAGGAAGCGGGCGCCGCCCACCCCGCCAACCAGTACGACGATCTTCACGACTGGCGATCCTCGCACGTCCGCGGCGCCGGGCCCCAGTACCGGTACCTGTGGTGCTCCGAACAGCCCAGCGCGGAATACAACGCGAGTGCGCCGCTGTTGCCCACCGCCACTTGCAGGACCCACTCGTCGGCACCGTGCGCGCGGCCCCAGTCCGCGAGCGCCTGGAGGACCGTCGTGGCGAGGCCGCGGCGGCGAAACGCCGGTGCGACCGCGAGCCGGGAGACGTGCAGCCAGTCGTCCACGATCGCGCCGCGCACCGCGCCCGCCGTGGTTCCGTCGGCCAGCACCACGCCGTAGCCGACCTTTCCGGTGGTCACGACGTGCCACTGGGCGGAACTCGGCTCCGTGGTGTTCTCGGCCAACTCCCACCATTCCGGCGTCGCCTGGTCGAGGACCTCGGCGCCGGGCGAAGGCCCGGACGGCAGCGGACCGGTCAGTACCGACACCTGGTGCCCGGCGGCGTGCTCGACCTGCTCGCGCCAGCCCGCCGCGGCCACCGCGCGCTCCAGCTCGCTGTCTTCCAGCACCTGAACCGCGGGCGGAATGCCGCGGGCGTGGGCGAAGTCACACACGGCCGCGAGCGCGTCCGGGACCGGACGGCCGGGGTCGCCGACGGCGAGTGTGCTGTTCGCGCGCCCGGTGAAGCCGTCCGCCCAGCGCAAAGTCCATTCTCCGAGCGGCTCCTCGACCACCGCCGGCCAGGCTTTCGCGCACACGATTTCGAGCTTTTCCCGGGAGTTCACGGTTAGATTGTGACGGAGAGAGCTGTCCCGTTCCGCAGGAGAACCCCATGAGCTACGCGCGCAAGGACGACCGGCACAACGATGAGCTTGTCGACGAGATCGCCGACGGGTTCAAGCGGACTCTCGAAGAAAAACGCGAGGACGGCAAGCCCGCCGGACCCGCGTTCACGATTACCGGCGATGCCCGGAACGCGCCGAAACCGCGTCGCCGGGACCGCTGAGCGGCGCGGATCCGCCCCGTTTCCAGGGGTGGGATAAGGGTCGCCTAACCACCACCGGGGGCCAGGGAAGCGCGTAATGTCCGCACCGACCGGCCCAGCAGGAGAAGCCAGGAGTACGCAGTGACCTACGTGATCGCCGAGCCCTGCGTCGACGTCCTCGACAAGGCGTGTATCGACGAGTGCCCCGTGGACTGCATCTACGAGGGCGAGCGGATGTTGTACATCCACCCGGACGAGTGCGTCGACTGCGGCGCCTGCGAGCCGGTCTGCCCGGTCGAGGCCATCTACTACGAGGACGACGTCCCGGACAACTGGTCCGACTACACCAAGGCGAACGTCGACTTCTTCAACGAGCTCGGCTCGCCCGGCGGCGCCTCCAAGGTCGGCAAGACCGCGCACGACCCGGGGTTCATCAAGGCTCTGCCCCCGCAGGGCGAATGACCCGGCTGCCCGACTTCCCCTGGGATTCGCTCGCCGAGGTCAAGGCCCGCGCGCAGGCGCATCCCGGGGGCATCGTCGATCTCTCCGTCGGCACGCCTGTCGACCCGGTGCCGGACTCGATCCGCGCCGCGCTCGCGTCGGTGTCGGAGATCCCCGGCTACCCGACCACGCACGGCACGCCTGAGCTGCGCGAAGCGGCCGTCGCGGCGTTGCGGCGGCGGTACGGGATCACCGGCGTCGAGCCGGACGCCGTGCTGCCGACGATCGGCTCGAAAGAGGCCGTGGCCTGGCTGCCGCGGCTGCTCGGCTTCGGACCGGGCGACGTGGTGGTCATCCCGGAGTTGGCGTACCCGACGTACGAGGTCGGCGCGCTGCTCGCGGGTGCCGAGGTGGTGCGTGCGGACGGGCTGACCCAGCTCGGCCCGCGCCGCCCGGCGATGATCTGGCTGAACTCGCCGTCCAACCCGACCGGCCGGGTGCTCGGCGTCGACCACCTGCGCAAGGTGGTCGAATGGGCGCGCGACCGCGGCACCGTCGTGGTGTCCGACGAGTGCTACCTCTCGCTCGGCTGGGAGGCGGAACCGCTGTCGGTGCTGCATCCGTCCGTCCACGGTGGACAGACGGACGGCCTGCTCGCGGTGCATTCGCTGTCCAAGTCGGCGAACCTCGCCAGCTACCGCGCCGGGTTCGTGGCCGGTGACCCTGCGCTGGTGAAGACCCTGCTGGAGGTGCGCAAGCACGCTGGCATGATCGTGCCGCGGCCGGTGCAGCAGGCGATGGTGGCCGCGCTGACCGACGACGAAGCCCTTGCCGTGCAACGTGAACGCTATCGCGCGCGCCGGGTGGTGCTGCGGAAGGCGTTGCAGGACAGCGGGTTCGAGATCACGTATTCCGAGGCTGGGCTGTATCTCTGGGCCACGCGCGGGGAATCCGCGCAGGCAACCGTGGAATGGCTTGCCGAGCGCGGGATTCTGGTCGCTCCGGGCACGTTCTACGGGCCTGCGGGTCGTGATCATGTGCGCGTCGCGCTGACGTCCACGGACGAGCGCATCGAGGCCGCCGCCGAGCGGCTCGCGCAGGGCTAACCGCCTCTCGCCCCGTCGACGGGCCGTAGCGTGATCCCGAGGTACGTGAGGGGAACCCTGAGGGAATCAGATTCCCTCAGGGTTCCCCTCACGTACTTTCGCGGCAGCCGAGTCATGCAGCCCCCTCGTCAGCCGGTTCAGTAGTCGCGGCCGGTGAAGCCGCGGTACACAAACCGCGTCAGCGCCTCGATCGCCTCCTCGTCCGACGGCTGATTCCAGCCCGCCGGCGGCGGAGTGAGCAGCCACATCTGCGCGAAGTTGTCGATCAGCTGGTACATCATCGCGATGGTGAGCTGGGTGTTCGCGGGGAGCCGCAAACCGGCCGCCGTGACGTGTTCGAGGTGGCTCTCGACGTCTGAGGCCTGAGTGGCGCCGAAGTTCGCGTACGTGGCGGCGAAGTCGTCGTTCACCATCGCCGCCTGGCGCAGCGCGAGCATCGTGGGCGCGTTGGCGCGGTAGAAGTCCCAGTACTGCCGCACGTGCCAGCGGACCGCGGCGGGATCGCTGAAATCGGACAGATGGCCCTCGCCCGCGGCCTGCCGGTCGCTGTCCTCGGCCAGGTCGGCCAGCAGCGCGACCAGCAGTTCTTCCTTGCCCGCGAAGTGGTTGTAGAACGACCCGGCGGCGCGGCCCGCTTCCTTGGTGATGTCGGTGATCTTCGTGTTCAGGTAGCCCTTGGCCGCGAACACGCGCTTGGCCGCTTCCTTCAGCGCCGTTTCCGTTTCGGCGGCTTTGTCCTTGCGGCTCGTCGCCGTCATCCGGCACCTCCCTTGACGGGAACGCTATCAGCGGGCATTCTGAATCCAGATTCACTGAATCAAAATTCACCGAGAGGGGCGAGGGACATGACGGTGCTGGTGGCGGGAGCGGGGCCGACCGGCCTCACGCTGGCGATCGAGCTGGCTCGGCGCGGGGTCGGCGTGCGGATCGTGGACAAGGCGGAGCAGTACTTCGCCGGTTCGCGCGGTGACGGGCTGCAGCCGCGGACGATGGAGGTTTTCGAGGATCTGGGCGTGCTGGACGCGGTGCTCGCCGCGGGCGCGCCGCCGTACCCGATGAAGGTGTACCTCGACGGGAAGTTCACCATGGTGCGGCGGATGGCCGAGCCGGTCGAGCCGACGCCGGCGGTGCCGTATCCGAATGCCTGGTTCCTCGGGCAGTCGCAGACCGAGGGGATCCTGCGGGACCGGCTGGCCGAGTTCGGCGTGCGGGTCGAGCTGAACACGGCGTTGACCGGCTTCACGCAGGACGACGAGGGCGTCACCGCTGAGCTGTCGACCGGGGAGACGGTGCGGGTCGAGTACCTGGTCGGCGCGGACGGCGGGAAGAGCTTCGTGCGAAAGGCGCTGGGGATCGCCTTCGAAGGGACCACGGACGAGTCGATCCGGCTGCTGCTGGGCGACGTCTCGGCGGAGGGGCTCGACCACGACTCGGGGTACTGGTTCGCGACGGCGGACGAGCCGATGTCCGGCGTCGCCTTCACGCCGCTCGCGGGGACGCCGCACTTCCAGTTCTCCTCCCCGCTCGGCGACGGTGCCGCGGAGGCCTCGCTGAGCGCGTTGCAGGCACACCTGGACCGGGTGTCCGGCGGTGGGATCCGGCTGCTCGACCTGGCGTGGTCCACGGTGTGGCGGCCGAACATCCGGCTGGCCGCGGCGTTCCGGAAGGGCCGGGTGTTCCTGGCCGGGGACGCCGCGCACGTACACCCGCCGACGGGCGGGCAGGGGCTAAACACCGGCGTGCAGGACGCGTACAACCTCGGCTGGAAGCTCGCCGACGGATCGCCTGCGCTGCTGGACAGCTACGAAACGGAACGGCGCGCGGTCGCGGCGCGGGTGTTGGGGGTGAGCAGTGCGTTGCTGGAGAAGTACAAGGAGGGTGCGGACGACGCGCACGAGCGCGGGCCGGAGACGCAGCAGCTCGACCTGACTTACCGCGGCGGGCCGTTGTCGCCGGTGGGCACGGGTGCGTTGCGGCCAGGGGATCGGGCGCCGGACGCGCCGCTGGTCGACGGGAATGGCAAGGGGGTGCGGCTGTTCGAGCTGTTCCGGGGTCCACATGCGACAGAACTGGTCTTCGGCGAGGGAGAGCTGGGGACGGAGCATCCTGCTTATCGGATTTCGCCGCAGGGGTCGACGGGGGAATTCGTCGACGCGGGCGGGCATGCTTATGCGGCTTATGAGGGGGCGCCGGGGAAGCGGGTGCTGGTGCGGCCGGATGGGTATGTGTGGTCGGTTAAATGACCGCGTGTTCGGCTTTTTCGATGCGGTGCCACACATCGAGCCACGCGGCTCGGGCTCGCGCTCGCTTGGCCAGCTCGTGTTCGACGGTCCGGCCCGGTGATCGCGCTCCGGTCGTGCTCGTGGATGCGAAGGGCAAGGGTCGGGGGGCGGTATGTGACCGAGTTGGTGTTTGGCGAGGGGCCGCTTGGGGCGGAGCATCCGGCGTATCGGCTTTGCCGCAGGGGTCGACGAGAGTGTTCGTCGACGCGGGGCGGGCGCTTATACGGCGTATAAGGGCGCTTCTGGGGAGTCGGGTGTTGGTGCGGCCGGACGGGTATGTGTGGTCGGTTAAATGACCGCGTGTTCGGCTTTTTCGATGCGGTGCCACACATCGAGCCACGCGGCTCGGGCTCGCGCTCGCTTCGCCAGCTCGTGTTCGACGATGCGGCCTGCGACGAAGCCGATCTCCGCGTCCGCGTTGGCCAGTGCGCCGCGCACTTTCTCGGCGGCGTAGACCGCGTCCTGGTGATCGCCCAAGACCGTCTGGAACTTGCGTGTCGCCTTGATCAGTTCGGACAGCTTTTCGGCCTGCTTCTTCTTCGCCGCCGATCGGGCCAATTCGGCGGTGTAGCGCAGCTTCTTGCCGTGGATGCGCAGCGCGTGCAGGTCGTCGTCCGGCGGATTCGGCGGCAGGGCGGCGACCGCGCGGGCGAGCTTCCGGTACGGCTTCCGTACGTCCGCGGCCAGGCCGGGCTTCTCGGACGGTGTTTCGTCGATCTCGTGCTCCGCGGTGCGGGACAGCTGGGCGATGCCCTGCAGCAGGGTCGCGTACCGCGGGCTCGACAGCGCCCGGTTCAGCCGGCGGCGGGCGGTGGTGCGTTCGGCGACGAAGCGGGACACCAGCCGTCGTCCGGCGGCCTGGTCTCGGACGTCGAAGCCGGCGATCACCTCGCGCAGATGGCCGATCAGGACGTCGTAGTCGCGGACCTCGCCGAGGACCTGGCCCAGCCAGCCGAGGTCGGCGCGCACGGGTTCCGCGGTGGCCCCGACCAGCGCGCTGGACGATTTCAGCACGCTGCGCATCCGCCGCTGCGCCACGCGCATCTGGTGCAGTTCTTCCGGATCGGCACCGGCCCGGGTGCCCGGTTCGCGGGACAGCAGTTCGCGCAGTTCGTGGTCGAGTTTGGCGCGCACGTGCGCGGCCGCCGGGGCCTCGGGGTCCGCTTTCACCGGTTCGGCGGGGAGCCCGAGTGCGGCCGGCGTCGTCGGTTCCGGAGTACGGCGGCGGCTGGTCGCTTCGGAAGTCACCTGGTTAATGGTAGGTGAACAACGATCGGATCGGAGTCCGCCGAAACAGCGAGAGGGTGCGCTCCCCGCAGCGGGAAGCGCACCCTCTCGAAGGCTGGATCAGTTGGCGTGCAGTGCTTCGTTCAGCTTGATGCCGACGCCGCCGCGCGGCACGACCTCGACCGCGCCGGTCGCGGAGTTGCGCCGGAAGACCGCGCCGGAGATGCCGGACAGCTCGCGTGCCTTGACCGTCTTGCCGTCGACCTCGACCTTGGTGCCCGCGGTGATGTACAGCCCGGCCTCGATCACCGAATCGTCGCCGAGGGAGATGCCCGCGCCGCCGTTCGCGCCGATCAGGCAGCGCTCGCCGACGGAGATCACCTCGGTGCCGCCGCCGGACAGGGTGCCCATGATCGACGCGCCGCCGCCGACGTCGCTGCCGTCGCCGACCAGCACGCCCGCCGAGATGCGGCCCTCGACCATCGACGCGCCGAGCGTGCCCGCGTTGAAGTTGACGAAGCCCTCGTGCATCACGGTGGTGCCGGACGCAAGGTGCGCACCGAGGCGCACGCGGTCGGCGTCGGCGATGCGGACACCGGTCGGCAGCACGTAGTCGACCATCCGCGGGAACTTGTCCACGCCGTACACGGCGACCGCGCCGCGCGACCGCAGCCGCAGCCGGGTCTGCTCGAAGCCTTCGACCGGGCACGGGCCGTGGCTGGTCCACACGACGTTGGCCAGCAGGCCGAAGATGCCGTCGAGGCTCTGCCCGTGCGGCCGGACCAGGCGGTGCGACAGCAGGTGCAAGCGCAGGTAGACGTCGTGGGCGTCGGCGGGCGCGGTGGCAAGGCTGCCGATCGTGACGCGCACCGCGACGACCTCGACACCGCGGTCGGTGTCCGGGCCGAGCAGCGCGGCCGCGGACTCGCCGAGCAGCTCGGTGGTCTGCTCCGCGGTCAGCCGCTCGGTGCCGCTGGTGCCTGCGTCGACCAGCTTGGGGTGCGGGTACCAGGTGTCCAGCACAGTCCCGTCGGACGTGACGGTCGCCAGCCCGACGCCGACGGCGCCGGTCGTTTCGGGGTCAGGGGTCTGCTCGCTCACGCTGGTCACGGTAGCCGAAGCGGGCCGGATCAACCCGTGGTGGCCAGCTGGTTCACCTTTTGCTTGACCTCGGTCAGCGCGGCCGAGATGGACACGAGCGCCTGCGTGCACTCCCCGCCCGGGGCCGGCACGGTGGTGCAGCCTGCCTGGCGGAACGCGCCGACCGCCTGGTCGATCGCGGTCGCGTCGCGGTCGAGCGGCTGGTTGACCGTCTTGCCCGCTTTCGCCAGCTTGTGCACCGAACCGGCGGTGTTGCCGACCTCGGTGACGTATTTCTCACAGCCCTTGGGCAGCTGCGTCTGCGGGCCGGTGAAGCAAGCGTCGGCGGACAGCGCCTCGAGCTTGGTCGGCAGGGCATCCGGACCCGGATCGCCGGCTCCAGGGCGGGCCTTGGGCCCGGCCTCGTTGCTGCAGCCGGTGAGGACGAGGGCGAGGACGCCGAGAGCGACCAGGGAGCTTCGCGTGCGCACGTCCTCACGGTAGCCCCCGCGCTGGCTGGGTACGGTGCCGGTATGACCTCCCTTGACCTGCGCGCCGATCCGGCCGAGCTCACTGCTGCCCTTGTGGATGTGTTCAGCGTCTCCGGGGAGGAGGGGCGGCTTGCTGACTTGGTGCAGGGGGCGTTGGTTGAGCAGGCTCCGCATTTGGAGGTTGTTCGTAATGGGGATGCTGTTTTGGCGCGGACTCATTTGGGGCGTGGGTCTCGGGTGATTCTTGCTGGGCATTTGGATACTGTGCCGGAGAATGCCAACTTGCCTTCTCGTCGTTCTGGTTCTGGGGACGATGCCGTGTTGCATGGGTTGGGGTCGGTGGATATGAAGGGTGGGGATGCGGTGTTTTTGCATCTCGCCGCTACTTTGCCGGAGCCTCGGCATGATGTGACTTTTGTTCTTTATGACAATGAAGAGGTTGAGGCTGTTAAGAATGGGCTTGGGCGGATTGAGCGGGAACTGCCTGAGTGGCTGGTCGGGGATCTTGCGATTGTGGGGGAGCCGTCCAATGGGGTGATTGAGGCTGGGTGTCAGGGGACGTTGCGGGTTGAGGTTCGGACGTCTGGGGCTCGGGCGCATACTGCGCGGGCTTGGATGGGGTCGAACGCGATTCATGCGTTGGCTGAGCCGTTGCGGCGGTTGGATTCTTATTCGGCTCGGGTTGTGGATATTGACGGGCTGACTTATCGGGAAGGGCTGCAGGCTACTTCTATTTCTGGTGGGGTGGCTGGGAATGTGGTGCCTGATGCTGCTGTGTTGACGGTTAATCATCGGTTTGCGCCGGATCGTAGTGCGGATGAGGCTGAGGCGCATGTACGTGAGGTGTTTGACGGGTTTGATGTGACGTTGGTGGATATGTCGCCTGGGGCGTTGCCTGGGTTGTCTGCTCCTGCTGCTGCGGAGCTGGTGGCTGCGGCTGGGGGGACTGCTGCGGCTAAGTTGGGGTGGACTGATGTGGCTCGGTTTGCTGCGTTGGGGATGCCTGCGGTGAATTTTGGGCCTGGGGATCCGACGCTGGCGCATACGCAGCAGGAGAATGTTCGGGTTGGGGAGATTCGGGGGGTTGCTGAGGTGTTGAGGAAGTTTCTTAGCTGAGGGGGCTGCTCGTCGCCTGGCGGCGACGTTGCGCCCGTTGGTTGCGTGGGGCACCCCGAAGCTTGATTGTGCTGACGGTCTGGGGGTGCTTGAACCCGGGGTGGCGCCGCCAGGCCGCCCCTCGAGTGATTGAGGGATGACAATGACGTCCACGCACACCTCTTCCCGGTGGCGGCTGCTCG
>NZ_JBSFNS010000154.1:0-15473 GCF_053587275.1 Amycolatopsis sp. NPDC003676 | reverse complement strand
GGCAAGGAAAGGCGGTAGCGTGCGGCTTTCAGGCCGAGGTCGTCATACACGCGGCGGATCAGCGCGAGCGCGCTCCGCACCTCCGCGCCGACCTGCTCGGGCAGGCAGAAAATGTGCGCGTCGTTGAGCTGGATCGCCCGCACCCGGCTGAGCCCGCCGAGGACGCCGGACAGTTCGGCGCGGTACATCCCGCCGAGTTCGGCCAGCCGCACCGGCAGGTCGCGGTGGCTGCGAGCGCGGGAACGGTAGATCAGCGCGTGGTGCGGGCACAGGCTCGGCCGCAGCACGACCTGTTCGCCGCCGAGGTCCATCGGCGGGAACATGTCGTCGCGATAGTGCGCCCAGTGGCCGGAAAGCTCGTACAGCTCGCGTTTCCCCAGCACCGGCGACGACACGTGCTGGTAGCCGGCTCGGCGTTCGACCTCGCGGACGTACTCCTCCAGCACGTGCCGCACGGCGGCGCCGTCGGGCAGCAGGTACGGCAGTCCCGCCCCGATCAGCGGGTCGCTGCCGAACAGGCCGAGTTCCCGGCCGAGTTTGCGGTGGTCAGGCATGGCGGTCTCCTCACGGAAGGCGAGGCGAGCGCACAGCGAAGAGCCCGGGGCGCTCGCCCCGGGCTCGAATGGCAGTGTTCAGCGCGCCGGGACGGGATCCGGCGTCGTCATGGACTGGGCGCGCTTCATGGCCCGAACGGTAACCCCGCGCGAGGCGGGACCGCACCTGGTTTTCCGTGTCAGGGCTTCCAGCCGCTCTGCGCGGCCCACTTCTCCGCGCGCACGAACGCCGCGTTGACCCAGCCCTGTTTCTCCTCCGCGTACTGCTCGACCGTGCCGTCCGCGGAATGCTTGCGCGCCAGTGCTTCCTTCACCTCGGTGTAGTTGTCGCGCTCGTCCGGGTGCGCGCGGATCCAGTCGCGGAACAGCAGCGCGAGCCGCCACGCCGGGGTTTCGGTGGACCGGACGTGCAGGTTCACCGGCCGCTTCGGGTCGGCGCTCTGGTGGAACCGTTTGAGCCACTTCCCGTCGCCGTCCTGCGGATCGTCCCACCATTCGCCTTCGCGGCGCGGGAAACCGGCGTCAGCGAGCGCTTCGGCGAGCGCATCCGCATCGTCCAAAGAGGACACTGTGAGCTGGAGGTCGAGGACGTCCTTGGCGGGCAAGCCCGGTACGGCGGTGGACCCGATGTGGTCCGCGCGCACCAGCCGCGAACCCGCGATCTGCCGCAGCCGCGCCAACCGACGTTCGGCTTGCAGCGGCCAGCTCGTGTCGTACGGCGAGATCACCGGCGAGGCGGGCGGACGCGGTTTGCGCAGCCGAAGATTCGCCTCGAACGGCACCAGCCGGTCCGCCCACAATGCGTCCACTTCGGCGAGCACGATGTCCTGCGTCCCGCCGTTGTCGAGCCAGACGTCCGCGACCGCGCGGCGCTGTTCCTCCGCGGCCTGCGCCCGGATCCGCGCCCGGGCGTCCGCCTCGGGCATGCCGCGCACCTCGACCAGCCGGCGCACCCGCACCTCCACCGGCGCGTCGACCACCAGCACCAGGTGATACGCGGGTGCGAGATCGTTTTCGACGAGCAGCGGGACGTCGTGCACGACCACCGCGTCGTCCGCGGCCTCGGCCATCAGCTCGCCGGTGCGCTGCCCGACCAGCGGATGCACGATCGCGTTCAGCCGCTTGCGCGATTCGTCGTCCGCGAACGCGCGCGCGGCGAGCGCGGGACGGTCCAGCGAGCCGTCCTCGGCCAGGATTTCCTCGCCGAACGCCTCCGTCAGCGCGGCCAGCCCGGGAGTGCCGGGCTCCACGACCTCGCGCGCGATGCGGTCCGAATCGATGACGACCGCCCCGTGTTCGGCCAGCCGGTTCGCCACCGTCGACTTCCCCGCACCGATCCCGCCCGTCAGGCCCACTCGCAGCATGGCCACACCTTAACGAGAGCCGCCGTCACCCGCTCAGGCGACGCCGAACGCCCTGCACGTGCACCCGCACGGGTACCGGCACACCCTCCGCGTAAACGCAAGCACATTTTCGGGCGTAGCCGAACTGATGTGGGTGACACGCCGCGCGCTTGCGCTGTTTTCGCGGGTCGAGTGCGTACCGTGCGCGGCGGAAGGGTCGCCCACACGGAGGAACAATGGCGGAGAAGCACGTCGGGAAGCACCGGCTCGGCACCCCGGGCCTGGTGCACTGCGTCGGCTATCGCCAGGTCTCGGAGGCGCTCGCGGAATACCGGCGCACGTGGTTCAGCGCGCTGCTCGTGCCCGCGAAGCACAGCCTGGCCGGCCTCCGCCGTCGTGCCCGCGAAGCCGCCCTCGAACGTGCCTGGGTGCCTTCGGTTTCGCTGGAACGCGCCTGACCTTCCCGCCTCCGACGCTGCGGCAAGGTCCGTGAGGGCCACCCTCACGGACTCTGAGTCCCCATGTCGAGAACTTAAGCTGCGTTGCTTCAGCCAGTTGCCCGTCCACAAAGGACACTGGCGCGGTCGAAACGCCCGATTGATGCCCACATGACCGGGTCTTCCGGTACGTGAGGGGAACCCTCAGGGAATCAGATTCCCTCAGGGTTTCCCTCACGTACGACAACCCAGCCTCCGCCAGCCGCTACGGCCCGCACAGACCCGCCTCAACCCCACCCCGAGCGACGCCTCAAGTCACTGCCCTTGACTCTGAGCCCCTGAAGGTTCCCCGCACGGACCGCCGCGATCAGATCGCGTGGGTTTCGATCGCGATCTCGTGGCTCAGCGTCCGGTGCACCGGGCATTTGTCCGCGATCTCCAGCAGCCGCGCGCGCTGGGCGTCGTCGAGGTCGCCTTCCAGCGAGATCTCCCGCGTGATCCGGCTGATCAACCCGACCTCGGTCTCGCAGCGTTCGCAGTCGCGGGCGTGGATGCGGTCGTGCCGGAGCCGGACGGTGGTGCGGGTCAGCGGGATTCCCTTGCGGTCGGCGTACATCCGCAGCGTCATCGAGGTGCAGGTGCCGAGCGCGGACAGCAGGAGGTCGTACGGCGTGGGCCCGGCGTCCGCGCCGCCCACGCTCGCCGGTTCGTCGGCGAGGAATTCGTGGCCCGCGGTCGTGACGCGCTGGGTGTAGCGGCCGCTCCCGGCATCGGTGACGACGACAGTGCCGGGTTCCGGCTGGGTCATGAGGGCGGATTCCTTCTGCTCGGCGTTGCCCGCCCGGCGCGGGCGGTCGCTTGTGGACGGTCCGGGAACGACGTTCCCAAGAAGCCGTGAATATCGTATCTTCTGCTTGCGAGACGCGGACGCGCTTCCCGCGGAGCACGGGCAAAAGGGGGTGGGAGATGGCCACCCGGCATCTCTCGACACGACCGGCGGAGCAGCACAACCGCGGCCGGTTCCTCGACGCGGCGCTGACCGTCCTGACCGAGCGAGGCGTCGCCGGATTGACCGTGCGCGCGGTGGCGGAACAGGCCGGGGCGTCCACGATCACGGTGTACACGCGCTTCGGCGGCCGCACCGGTCTGCTGGACGCCTTGTACGAACGGGCTTTCGACCTGCTGGGCGAAGAACTGCGCGACGTCCCGCGGTCCGACGGCGACGGGATCGCCGACCTGGTGGAGGTCGCACTCGCCTACCGCCGCTTCGCCCTGGAAAGCCCGGCTCGCTACGGCTTGATGTTCGAGCGTTCGGTGCACGATTACGACCCGGATCCGGCGTTGCGCTCAGGCGTGCTGCGCACGAGTTTCGCCGAGTTCGTCGCGAAAATCGAACTCGTCTGCCCACCGGGCGTCGTCCCGCAGGAATGCGGCTATCTGCTCTGGACGGCGATGCACGGGCTGGTGAGCGTCGAGCTGACGATCCGCTCGCAAAGCCCGCTCGACGACTGGTTCCTCGACCCGGCCGAAACCGCGCAGGAAACGATGTACCGCCGCGGCGTGCGCGCGACGATCGACGGGCTTGGCCTGCGCGCCTGATCCGCGACCGGGCGCGAAAGATCCTGGGGGAAACCGTTCAGCCCTGGTCCGCGGCCGAATGCGCCCGGCATTGCGATCGGGAGTGCTGCGCACGAGTTTCGCCGCGGAAATCGAACTGAGCTGCCCGTCGGACGGCTGCCCGCACTGCTCCCCCGCGCCCGGCGAATCCGGAAAACAGTTCGGCCCCGGTCCGTGCGGACCGGGGCCGAACTGGTGTTCAGAGACTCAGCGAGTCAAACGCTCACGCGCCGCCCGACAGCTTCTCGCGCAGGGCCGCGAGCTGCTCGTCGCTGGCGAGCGTGCCGCCGCTCTTCGCCTCGACCGGGGCGGACGAGGTGTAGCTCTGGTCGCCGCCCTCGATGCCGGTGGCAGCGTCGGCAGCGGCTTCGGCGTCGGCCTCGGCGGCCTTCTTGACCTGGGCCATGTGGGCCTCGTAGCGCGTGTGGGCCTCGGCGTACTGCCGCTCCCACTCCTCGCGCTGCTTGTCGAAGCCTTCCTGCCACTCCTGCGTGTCCGGGTCGAAGCCCTCGGGGTAGATGTAGTTCCCCTCGGTGTCGTACTCGGCGGCCATGCCGTACTGGGTGGGGTCGAACTCGGTCTCCGGCGTGACGCCCTCGTTCGCCTGCTTCAGCGACAGCGAGATGCGACGGCGCTCGAGGTCGATGTCGATGACCTTGACCATGACGTCGCCGTTGACCTGGACGACCTGCTCCGGGATCTCCACGTGGCGCTCGGCCAGCTCGGAGATGTGCACCAGGCCCTCGATGCCCTCCTCGACGCGGACGAACGCGCCGAACGGGACGAGCTTGGTGACCTTGCCCGGCACGATCTGGCCGATCGCGTGGGTGCGGGCGAACTGGCGCCACGGGTCTTCCTGGGTCGCCTTCAGCGACAGCGAGACGCGCTCGCGGTCCATGTCGACGTCCAGGACCTCGACCGTGACCTCCTGGCCGACCTCGACGACCTCGGACGGGTGGTCGATGTGCTTCCAGGACAGCTCGGAGACGTGCACCAGGCCGTCGACGCCGCCCAGGTCCACGAAGGCGCCGAAGTTGACGATGGAGGACACGACGCCCTTGCGGACCTGGCCCTTGGCGAGCGCGTTGAGGAACTCGCTGCGCACCTCGGACTGGGTCTGCTCGAGGTAGGCACGGCGGGACAGGACCACGTTGTTGCGGTTCTTGTCCAGCTCGATGATCTTCGCCTCGAGCTCGCGGCCGACGTACGGCTGCAGGTCGCGCACCCGGCGCATCTCGACCAGCGACGCGGGCAGGAAGCCGCGCAGGCCGATGTCCAGGATGAGGCCGCCCTTGACGACCTCGATGACGGTGCCCTTGACGGGCTCGTCCTTCTCCTTGAGCTCCTCGATCGTGCCCCAGGCGCGCTCGTACTGCGCGCGCTTCTTGGACAGGATCAGACGGCCTTCCTTGTCCTCCTTCTGGAGAACGAGGGCTTCGACCTCATCGCCGACGGCGACAACCTCGGCCGGGTCGACATCGTGCTTGATGGACAGCTCGCGCGAGGGGATGACGCCCTCGGTCTTGTACCCGATGTCGAGCAGGACCTCGTCGCGGTCGACCTTGACGATGGTGCCTTCGACGATGTCCCCATCGTTGAAGTACTTGATCGTCTTGTCGATAGCCGCGAGGAAGTCTTCCTCCGACCCGATGTCGTTGATGGCGACCTGCGGGGCCCCGGTCGGGGCGGTCGGGGCGGTGGCGGTGTCGGTGGTCATTAGGCGGGTTGCTCCGGTGGATGGGTGTCGTAGGTGGATGTGAAGTTGGCTACCGGCCGTGCACGCGGCGAGTCCCGCAGCCATGGCATGCGGCGACCCTGCTCAAACGTCCGGCGACCAAACGTTCCACCAGTGAACGACCGCGGCATGACCCGCTGACGATGCGCGGCCCCGGTGGGTAGTCACCCGGGCAGCGCGAACCCCACTGCGCTAACACGTATCGTACGCGGGCCCCCGCGGGGGACACAATCAGGGTCGCCCTGGGCTCCCGGTACCTTCTGTCGAACGTTTCCGCCGGTCCGGGCATTCCCGCGCCCAGCCGGCGCCACCGGGAGAGGAGACCGGCATGCCCGAGCCCGCCGCGGCCCCGGCGGCCAGCCACGCGAGCGCTGAAGAACGGCTCGGCACTGTCGGCGTCGCCCACCGCGAAGTCGGCGGGAACGAGGCCGAAGCGGCGAATCTGGCCTGGTGGGACGCGGATGCCGACGACTACCAGGCTGCCCACGGCGGATTCCTCGGCGACGCCGATTTCGTCTGGTGCCCGGAGGGGGTCCGCGAGGAGGACGCGCGGCTGCTCGGCGACGTGCGCGGACGGCGCGTGCTCGAGGTCGGCTGCGGACAGGCCGCGTGCTCGCGCTGGCTCGCCGCCGCCGGAGCCGAACCGGTCGCCACGGATCTGTCCGGCGGGATGCTCCGGCACGCCCGCGAGGGGAACGCCCGCACCGGCGCGACGGTCCCCCTCGTGCAGGCGAACGCCGAGCGGCTCCCGTTCGCCGACGCTAGTTTCGACATCGCGTGCTCCGCGTTCGGCGCGCTCCCCTTCGTGCCGTCGCTGGAGACGGTGTTCGGCGAAGTGCGTCGCGTGCTGCGTCCCGGGGCACCGTGGGTTTTCTCGGTGACGCACCCGATGCGGTGGATCTTCCCGGACGATCCCGGGCCGCAGGGGCTCACCGCGACCCAGCCGTACTTCGACCGCACGCCGTACGTCGAGGTGGACGACGACGGCACGGCCACGTACGTCGAATACCACCGCACGCTCGGCGACTACGTGCGCGCGCTCGCCGCCGCGGGCTTCGCGCTGGAAGACCTCGTCGAGCCGGAGTGGCCGGCGGGCCACACGCGCACCTGGGGCCAGTGGAGCCCGCTGCGCGGCAGGCTGTTCCCCGGCACCGCGATCTTCCGCACGCGCCGCGACTGACCGGCTACGCTGCGGCGGTGAGCTCCGCAGGCCGATTCGCCGAACTCGACCCGCTCCTGCCGCCGCCCGTCCCGCTCGCGAGCGGCGACCGGCTGCGCGCGGTGACCGCGTCGGGCACGCAGGTTTCCGCGATGCTCCAGCGCTACCGGCACGGTCCGGGCGACGCTCCCCTGCTGTGGTCGGCGGCCGAGGTGTGGCAGCTGTTCCCGGATCCGGAAACGGCGGGCACCGAAGGATTCGACGCGTTGCTCGGCGCGCTTCGGTCCCAAGTGGACACTGAAGCGCCGGGCGCTGATTCGGCGTGCGTCGTCAACTGGCCGAGCCGCGACGCCGAAGCCATCCGGGCTTTCCTCGACCACGGCCTGGTTCCGTTGTCCGCGCTGGCCGTTCGCCGCGCTGTCGTGCCAGAGGACGTCGAGACGGACGCGTCGATCCGCCTCGCCGGGCCGGACGACTACCCGGCGGCGCTGGCGTTGTGCACGGCGACGTTCGATTACACCGGCCTTGTCGCGCACCGGAAACGCGAGCAGACCGCGGAACTGCTCGGCCCGGCATTGCGCCGCGCGCTCGGCGAGAAGGCGACCTGGCTCGCCGAGGTCGACGGCGAAGTGGCCGCGCTCGCGCAATGCGACTGGGTCGAATCCACGCCTGGCAGCGAGGCCGCCGAACTGCTGCCGTCCGGGCGCTGGGGGTACGTGAACAACGTCGTCACCGCCCCGGCCAGCCGCGGCAGCGGGATCGGCCGCGCGCTGATGGCCCGTGCGCACCGCGAGCTGCTGAACCAGGGCGCGACCGGCACCTACCTCTATTACAACCCGACCAATCCCCTGTCGTCGGTGTTCTGGCACCGGCAGGGCTACCGGCCGCTTTGGACGTCCTGGGAAGCACACCCTGCGTGGGCCCTGCGCTGAGCTTTCCGCTCTTTGGTGTGACGTCCGGCGAGCCGCCTTGCCGACGCCGCCAGGTCAGGACTAACTTTTGAACTGACTAGTCAGTTCAAAATCCGTGGAGTGTGTCCTGTGCAGGTCCGTGCCGACCGGGTGTCCCTGAAGGGTCCCCACGGCCCCTTGTTGCCGCCTACCTCGCTCACCGTCGAGGAGGGCTGCCTCACCGTGGTGCACGGCGAGCCGGGCGTCGGCATCACCGCGCTGGCGCTCGCGCTGGCCGGGCGGCTGAAGCCGACCACCGGCACCGTCACCGCCGATCCCGAGGGCGACCTGCGGCGGCTCGTGGCCGTGGTGGACTCGCCGGGGGTCAGCGAGCCGGACGAGGCCTTGTCGCTGCGCGTCGTCGCCGGCGAAGAGCTGGCGCTCGCGCACCGCCCGTCCGGCAAGGATGCGGTCACGGCTTGGCTCTCGCAACACGACGCGGGGCCGTACGCCGACAGCCGGTTCGAGAGCCTCGAACCCGCGCTGCGCACCCGGCTGCTCACCGCGCTGGCCGCCGAACGCGACGGTGTGCGCGTGCTCGTCCTCGACACGCCGGACCGGCACACCAGCGACGTCGCCTCCTGGACCGCCGTCGCGAAGGAGCACGCCGCCCGCGGGTTCGCGGTGGCCGTGCTGGCCGCGACGACGCCGGAGTCAGCGCTCCCCTATCCGCCCGCGAAGGTCGGCGAGGCCGAGCAACCGGATCCGATCCGGCTGTACGCCCCGCCAGAACCCGCTGAAGCGGAGGCCGAGCAGACCAAGCAGCTCCCGGAAACCGCCGAACTGACCGCCGAAACCGAGAACTCCGAGGGAGACCGGGCATGACCACCCCCCACAAGCGGGCCGGCGGACTGAACGCGTTCCGGATCGCGCGCAACGAACTGCGCAGGCTGTCCACCGGGACGCTGCCGAAGCTCGCCATGTTCGCGCTCGTCATGGTGCCGTTGCTGTACGCGTCGTTCTACCTCTACGCGAACTACGACCCGTACGGCCGCCTCGACAAGCTGCCCGCCGCCGTCTTCACCGAAGACGCGGGTGCGAAGGACTCCAACGGAGCCGAGCGCAACGTCGGCCGCGAGGTCACCGACGAACTGGTGAAGTCCGGCACCTTCCAGTGGCATCAAGTGTCCGAAAAGGACGCCCGGGACGGCGTGCGGGACGACAAGTACTCGTTCGCCATCGGCATTCCGCACGACTTCTCGAAGGCGCTGCTGTCGTCCGGCAATTTCGAGCCGCAGCAGGCGACCATCACGCTGACCACCAACGACGCCAACAACTATCTGTCCGGCACCATCGCGAAACAGGTCGCCGACCAGGTCCGCAAGACGATCGCGGAGAAGGTGGGCAGCGAGGCCGCGGACAAGTTCCTCGTCGGCTTCTCCACCATCTACGGCAAGATCTCCGAGGCCACTGACGGGGCCAAGCAACTCGCCGACGGCGCGGCGAAACTCCAGACGGGGCAACATCAACTGGCCGACGGGGCGAGCCAGCTCGCGACCGGGTCGAGCAGTCTCGCCACCGGATTGGGCACGCTCAATTCGAGCACCGCGTCGCTGCCGAGCCAGACCCAGAAGCTCGCTGACGGGGCGGGCCAGGTGGCCGACGGCAACCAAAAGGTCGCGGACGCCTCTTCGCTCGCCGCGTCCGCGTCCGGCGATCTGCAGGGCCGCCTCGACAGTTACCGCTCCCAGCTGAACACGCAACTGCACGACGCGGGGCTTTCCGACAGCCAGGTCAACGACATCCTGTCTCGCCTCGACCAGTTGCGCTCCCCGATCAACGACGCGAACAGCAAGGTCCAGTCCGCCAACGGAGACCTGCAGAAGCTCTCCAGCGGCGCCCGGCAGGTGTCCGACGGGGCGCACCAGCTCGCGTCGGCCTCGCCGCAGCTGGCCAACGGGATCGCGCAGGCGTCCGACGGCGCGAACCAGCTGCGCGACGGTTCGGCGAAGCTCAACGACGGCGAGAAGACCGCGGTCACCGGCACCGACCAGCTCGCCGACGGTTCGGCGAAGCTGCGCGACGGGCTGGCCGCCGGGCTGTCGCAGATCCCGAACCCGGACGATCCGACCCGCACCGCCACCGCGAACACGATCGCCGACCCGGTCGCGGTCACGTCGAACGGCGTGGCGTCGGCGGGCACTTACGGCGCCGGGCTCGCGCCGTTCTTCATCTCGCTGGCCACCTGGATCGGCGCGTTCGTGCTGTTCCTGCTGATCCGCCCGCTGTCGACGCGCGCGCTCACCGCCGGCGCGTCGCCGCTGCGGGTCGCGCTCGGCGGCTGGCTGTCCTCGGCCGTGCTGGGCCTGGGGCAGGTGATCGTGCTCTTCGCCGCGGTGACCTGGCTGGTCGGCATCCACGTGGCGCATCCGTTGGGCGCGATCGGATTCGCCTGTCTGGTGTCGCTGGCCTTCACGTCGATCGTGCACGCGCTCAACGCGCTCTTCGGTGCCGTGGGCAAGTTCCTCGGGCTGGTGCTGCTGGTGCTGCAATTGGTGAGCGCGGGCGGCACGTTCCCCTGGCAGACGATCCCGGACGCGCTGTATCCGCTGCACATAGTGCTGCCGATGGGTTATGCGATCGACGGGTTCCGGCATCTGCTCTATACCGGCGCGTCGATGCAGATCCTCGGTGACATAGGGGTGCTGGTGGCGTACCTCGTCGGCGGGATCCTGCTGTCTACTCTCGCCGCGCGCAAACACCGGGTGTGGTCGGTCTCGGCGCTCAAGCCCGAGCTGAGCCTGTGAGAGAAGCGACCAAACGGAAGCTCTTCGAGGCCACGTTGCGGCTGTCGGCCAGTCGTGGCCTCGTCGGGCTGACAGTGGACGACATCGCGGCTGAGGCTGGGGTCGCTAAAGGGACCGTTTATTACAACTTCGGGTCCAAGGACGGGCTGGTCGACGCTCTGCTCCGGTTCGGCGTCGACTTGCTCGCCGGGCGGTTGCGGGCCGCGGGGACGGATGATGATCCGTTGGCCGTGATTGAGGCTCAGGTGGATACGACGCTGGAGTTCATTGCGGAGTATCCGGGGTTTTCTCAGATCGTGGTCAGCGAGCTGTGGCATACGCCTGGGCGGTGGCATGACACGTTGGCTTTGTTACGGGAAGAATTGATCGCGGTCGTCAAGGCGCAGCTGGAGCGGTTGGGTGCGGCTGGGCGGTTGCCTGAGGGGTTGGATATCGCGACCGCCGCTGCAGGGGTTTTCGGGACGATGCTGGTGGTGGCGTTGGACTGGCAGGTGTTTCATCCTGGCCGGTCTCGGGCGGATGTGCTGGGGTCGGTGATGTTGCTGATTCGCGGGTTGAAGAGGTGACGTGGTGGGGCCCGGCGTTCGTGCCGGGCCCCTCAGGGGTCAGTGGCAGTTGGCGCAGCAGCCGCAGCCCTTGCCGGTGCAGGCGGAGCAGCATCCGTGCCGCAGGACGGTCTGGAACAGGCGTTTGATCATTGCTCGGTCCTTCCGGGTCGGTCAATTACTGCGTAGGTGACGCTAAGTGGGGTTGCGGTTACGGGGGTACCGCTGACTGGGCAGGCGAGCGGGTGAATCCTTCTTTCGGGGCGGCTCGTCGCCTGGCGGCGACATTGCCGTGGTGGTTGCGCGGGGCGGGTGCACCGCTGGTTGAGTGCGTTGGTGCGGTTTTAGGGACGTGAGGGGAACCCTCAGGGAATCAGAGTTCCTCAGGGTTCCCCTCACGGACTTGGGGCAGGGTTACTGGCCGCAGGGGACGTTGAGCCAGTCTGCTCTGGGGATGCTCTTGCGGGTGTCGTCCAGTCTGGTCAGCAGGGTTTCGAGTTGTGCCGGGTCTGCGGTGTATTCCAGGATCGCGCGGTAGAAGGCGCCGGTCATGGTCTTCGGCATGAGGTCGGAGGCGTCGAAGCAGACTGGTTTTCCTGAGGTGATGGTGTCGGCGACCTTTCGTCTTACCGGGTCGCGGTAGACGTCCTTCGGTACCGCGGTTCCCGCGGAGAAGGCCGTCGCGTTCGGGTTGCCTGCCCAGATTTGCTGGGCTTCCGGCGAGACCAGGAAGTCCAGGAATTGGCGGGCTTGCGGGGTGTCGTTGAACATCGCGGCCAAGTCCGCCGATACTTCCGACGCGCCGGAGCCTGGGAACGGGAAGAAGTCGTAGTCGGTTCCCGGTTGGGGGCGCGGGCCGGTTTCGTTGTGCAGGTGCATGTTTTGGTAGCTGCCCATCGCGAAGGAGCCTTGGTGTTCCATGCGGCAGCCGGGCGGGTCGGTGAAGAGGGAGCGGGCTGCGTCTCGGAAATCGGTGAGCAGTGCTGCCGGGGCACCGCCTTGGATGCCGCCCGGGTGGACGACCAGGGCGCCCCAGTCTTGGAATGCCTGGCGTACCGGGGGCGACGTCCACGGGAGGGTGCCCGCGGCCCATTGCCGATAGACCTCGGGGCCCGCGGAGTGCAGCAGGATGTCTTCGATCCAGTCGGTGCCGGGCCAGCCTGACGTGGGCGGGGCGGCCAGGCCCAGGCACCAGGGGCCGGCCAGGGCGGCTAGTTGTTGCCAGGTCGCGGGTTTCGGGGCCGGGAGGCTCGCGGGGCGGTACCAGATCGCGCTTTTCAGATCGGCTTTTACCGCTACTGAGTAGAGTTTTCCGGTGCCAAGGCGTTGCAGGTCGACCCATTGCCTGCCGTAGAAGGATTCGGCCTTCGCTTCCAGGAAGTCGAGAGGCTTGATTTCCTGACGGCGGGCGTAGTCGGCCAGCAGGCCTGGGCTGGACAGGACCGCGATGTCCGGGGCGGAGCCTTGCTGGACGTCGGCGGCCAGGACCTGTTCGACGGCGCGGGTGCCTTGGTAGCGGACTTCTATGCCGGTCTTTTCCTCGAAACGTTGTTTGACCTGGTTGAAGGCTGCTTCCTCGCCTTCGGTCCATACTCCGATCACCTGGAGGGTGTTGCTGCTTGCGGCGACCCCGCACGCGGACGAGGTTGCCACCAGCGCGGTGGCCGCTAGCAGGAGCAACTTCTTCCACCGGGTCATGGGCGGTACCGGTATTCGTCGATCCGCCGGTACAGCCCGGCCACCACCAGTGCGCCGGTGAGGATCAGGGCAACCGGGACCAGTACGGGCAGGCCGCCGGATTCGGTGGCGGCGGCTCCGGCCGTCGTTACGGCTCGGGCGGCTGAGGTGATGGCGTTCTGGGCGGGGGCCGCGGTCGAGGTGGTTTGAGTTTGCCGGCGGAAATCGTCCACTGTGGACCCGCAGCCGGGCGGGCCGCAGCGTTGTTGCAGGAGGGTGGCCAGGCGGGCGTGGCCTGCTGCGTCGGCGGATTCGATGCTTTTTTCTCGGACGGCTACGGCTTGGTCTACATTGCCGCGCACTGTGTCGAGGCGTCCGGCTAGGGCGAAGGCGGCTAGCAAGCCTGCGACGACGCCTAGGCCTAGGACGGTCGCGCCCAGCAGGGGTGGGTTCAGGCGGCGGCGGAAGCGCTGGCGCAGGAAGACTTGGGTCGCGACCAGCAGGGCAAGCAGCACGATCGGCGGCAGCAGCCAGAGGACGAGCAGGCCCGGGCTCATTCTGGTGCCGGAGATTTGGCTGTCCAGGGCGGAGCGTTCGTCTTTTTGCAGTTTTCCCAATAGCTCCAGGACGTTGTCGGGGGCGTGCAACAGGCGGGAGGCGTACCAGAGGTCGGCCAGTCCGACTAGTTCCGCGCCTGGTTGGCGGAAGTGGGCGTCGGCCTGGCTCATCGCGCCGGAGTACGACGCCACCAGGCCTTCGACGGTTTGCAGGGTTCCGGCGCCGGGGTCGCCTGCTTGGTTGAACTCCGCGACTCGGGCAAGACTTTGGCTCGCCGAGGCCATCCGGTTTTCGTACTCCTGTCCTGGACCGGCCAGTTTTGCTTCTCCGGAGGCGAAGCTGGCGATCGCTGCGGCGTCGGCGGATACGAGGGCGTCTCGCGCGGCCGCGACTTCGAGGATTGCTCGGCTGGTCGCGGACGAGATCTGGTCGGCGGTCCGGACGACGCCGCTGACCGCTAGGTACGAGGTGACCAGCGCTAGCACGGTTCCGGCTAGCAGCACTGCCCGGATTCGGACTAGTGCTTGCCGCGTTCGGAGTGTCACGCGACGCCTCCGTGCAGCGGCTCTCCGCATTCCTCGCAGAACCGGGCGTCAGACGCGTTGGGGGTCTCGCAGTGGCGGCAGATCGCTGGTTTCGCGTCCGGAAGAGGCGCGGGACGGGCGTCGCGCGGCTCGTCGCCGACGTTCGAGACGGTGGAGACCAGCAGGTTGAGCAGTTCGCTGCGGGTGACTTCGGGGCGAAGCCGCACCGCCTCGCCGGTCGTGTCGACTACCCGGGCGAGGCGGCGCAGGACTTCCTTGTTGCTGGTCCGCGTGGCGATTTCGACAGCCTGGCCCCATTCGCGCGCGGCCCGGGCGTGGTCGCCCGCGGCATAGGCCTCGTCGGCGTTCACCAAGGCCTCGCTGAGTTCCGCGTGCATGGTGTAGCGGCGCACCTTCGGGTCGACCAGCGTCGGCGCGACCGGGTCGTGCGTCCAGTGCGCCAGCAGCGGGGCCGTCGAATCCGGCGCACCGTCGACCTCGACCCACGCGAGCATCCGGTCGGAGCCGTACTCCGGCTGGGCGTCCGCTGAGACTTCCACTGCGAGCTGGAATTCCCTGGTCTCCCCTGCGCTCCACGAACCGAGGGAGAGGACCGCGTTTCCGTCGCCGTCGGGGACGCAGCGGGAGGTCAGGTCGTATTCGCTTGGCCAGACCTGTTTTACGAAGCGCAGCGTGGTTTGTTCGGTGACGCCGATCCGCAGCCGCGCGGACGGAATCACCTTGGCGAGCGCCGCGGCCATCAGCGCGCGAAAGTCGTCGACCAGGTCTTCGTCGCGCACCACCGAATCGACGGAGCCGCGCAGGACCCGGCCGATCTCGACCAATTCGGCTCGTTGCCAGCCGTCGCCGATTCCCCTTGCGTCGCAGACGAACTGGCCTTCGCAGGCGTCCAGTTCACGGCGCAGCGATTCCGCCGATTGCGATTGGTTGTTTCCGTCGGTCAGCAGGATCGCGTGCCGTACTGCGTCGGGTACCTGCGCGAACAGCTTTCGCGCGCATTCCAGCCAGGTGCCCATGGCCGTGCCGCCGACTGCGACGAATCGCTCCACCGCGGCGACCGCTGCTGCTCGGGTTTCGTCTGACGCGACCGCTAGGCCGGGTTCGGGTGGATAGGCCAGGTCGGCGCGTTCGGTGCCGCGCACGACCGCGAAGCCGACGCCGTCGGGAAGGGCCCAGATCGCCGCGGCTGCTGCCCGGCGCGCGGCGGCGATTTTCGTCGGCGGGTAGCGCATCGACGTCGAGCAGTCGACCAGGAGTACTTCCGCGCCGGGCGGCCGGGACGCGCCAGCGCCGTCGTCGCGCGCGGAAACGGTGACCACAGCTTGCATCGCGGTGTCGCCTTCGCCGAGGTAGCGGTTCTGATGGACCCCGACGTCCCAACCCCTGCTCATCCCTCGCCCCTTCGCCGCCTACACCCAGGTCGTCGGCCTCGTCTCGTTCGCCCGGTCGACCAACGCGTCGTGGTACTCCGCCGAACCGGCCCGGCGCGCGATCCGCCGGTACGACTGCTCCACCAGCAGCCGCAGCCCGTGCTCGTCGAGACGCTCGCCGAGAACGGGACCGGGCGGCATGCCGCGCATCCCGGCGGCGAAGCACCGCAGCGCGC
>NZ_JBSFNS010000153.1:0-15535 GCF_053587275.1 Amycolatopsis sp. NPDC003676 | reverse complement strand
GTCGGCTTCGAGGTCCCCGAGGCGGAGGATTTCGAGGTGGAAGGCTTGGAACTGGAACACGTCGTGCATCAAGGCGGGAAAGATGCCTTGACAAGCCACCCCAGACCGTCATCACAATCGGGCTTCGGGGTGCCCCACGCCAGCAACGGACGCGATGTGCGAAGCACGAGCAGTCAGTTAACGCAAGTAACCCCATCAGCAGTAATATCCGGCGCACTCCCCGCCGGAGGACCCTGCAAAACCGCCGGAGCAGACGCAGGATGCACCCCAGAGTCATCCGAATACTTCTGCCCCAAATAAACCCGGAAATGATCCTTCTCAAGAGAATTATCCGAAGCCACCGCAACCCCGCCAAGCTTCTCGCCGATAGCCTCAGCCTGACTACGCTGCCCCCGCCCATAGTAAACAGTGGACGTCCGCCGAGTAGCACTATTGGAAACGGACCCCCGTGAATACCCAGCAGCAGCAAGCTTGTCCGCAACCCGGTTAGCCAACCCATCCACCCCAGACGAGTTGCGCACATCAACCACGTAAGCAGCCAACGCAGGATCCCCAGCCGGAGAAGACGGCGGCGCGCCAGCCGAGGAAGACGGCGCAGAAGCGGAACCAGTCTGCTCCCGAACAAACTTCTGCACCTGCTGAGGATCAACCTGCACGGCATCACCGTCATTAGGCGTCTTCAACGTAATACTAACCACCGGAATAGTGACGAAGTTGATACTCCCGGCACTCATCCCGTGCAACTGCTGAGCAAACCCCAGCAAATCCCAGTTGGTATCAACGACGACTGCCTTTTTGACGGCCCCGATCAACGCATCCAACTTGCCCGGATCCGTCAACGTCCCAGCCGAAAGAATAGTCTTGGCCATGCTGGCCATGAAAACCTGCTGCCGCTTGATCCGGTCAAGGTCCCCATTGGGCAACCCATGCCGCTGCCGAACGAACTGCAACGCCTGCGCCCCGGCGACATTCTGCGGCCCGGCAGGAAAATTAGCCCCGGAGTAACTGTCCTTAACCGGAGCCTTAAGGCAAACCGGGATCCCGCCAACAGCCTGGCTGACGTAGTAAAACCCAGCCAGATTCACGGCGGCGTAGTGCGTGATGGTCAACCCGGTCAGCTGCTGCACAGTCTCGATAGCAGTCTTGGCTCCAGCCTGAGCCGAGTCGGTCTCCAGCTGCGTCCCGGACTCGCCGGCGGCCTTCAACTCGTTCTTGCGGGCAATCTGCCCATACGTATAAGCCGAATTGATCTTGTGCTTCCCGAACTTCCCGGCGAGCTGGACATAAGAGTCACGCGGGATGGAAATCGCCGTGGCGTTCCCGCCCCCGGCGGGGATATGCACGACGATCATCGTGTCCGTCGTATCGCCGCCGTCCTCGGCGCCGCCCGCGTGCAGTTGGTCGAGCACGTCATCCGGCAGCGGATTGCCCTCCGCGTCGGTGCGCGTGTCCAGGCCGACCATCAGGATGTTCTGCTCGCCCATCGGCGAACCGGCTCCGGCGCCGATCACATCGGACCTGGTCAGGCCGTCGGTGATCTGGTTCAGCTTCGACCACGCGAAGGCGGTGCCGCCGAGGACGAGCAGTGAAACCACGGCCAGAAGCACCTGGGCGACGCGGATCGCGCTGGAGGTCTTGCGACGACGCATCGGGGTTCCTCTTCCTGCCACGTCCGGTGGTCGAAGGACCCACGGTAGCGGGCGTCTCACCTGGACGGGTTACCGCTTACCCCAAATTGCGGAGACGGCGCCCGGAATGTCGGACCGAGGGTGTACCTCCACCGGGAGTCCGGCCTCGACTCTCATTCTACAGGGATGTAGTTTTACTACAGCCGTGTAGAAGTCGAAAGGGGTGCCGGATGGCCCGCGTGGTGATCGTGTCCGCCCGGATCGGGGCAGGTCACGACGGTGCCGCCAGAGAGCTGGACCGGTGGTTCGCCGATCGCGGCGCGCACGTCGTCCGCGCCGATTTCCTGGACCTGCTCCCGGGAAGACTCGGCGAACTGCTCTGCGGCGCCTATCACCAGCAGCTCAACACAGTCCCGCGCAGCTGGGACTGGCTGCTCGGTGCCCTCGGCACCCCCGCGCTGGCCGGAGCCGCCCGCCGGTTCGCCGGGCTCGCCGCCCCGAGGCTGCGGGAACTGCTCGGCGACAGCACCGACGTCGTCGTCTCGACCTATCCGCTCGCCACGCACGCGGTCGCCCGGCTGCGGCGCTCGAACGAACTGACCGCGCCCCTGGTCGTCTACCTCACCGACCCGTCGGTGCACCGGCTGTGCGTCAGTCCGGACGCGACGCTCACCGTCGCTCCCAACGAAACCGCCGCCCGCCAGGCCAAAGCGCTCGGAGCCGGTCGCACGCTCGTCTCACGCCCGCTGGTCGCGCCCGCGTTCCGGCCGTCGGCGGGGATGACCGAACGGCTGCGGCTCCGGCTCGCCTTCGGCCTTCCGCACGACGGTCCGCTCGCGTTGGTGGTCGCCGGATCCTGGGGCGTCGGCCAAATCGGACAGACCGCCGACGACCTTCTCGCAACCGGACTCGTCGAGCCGGTAGTGGTCTGCGGCCGCAACGAAGCGCTGGCTGAAAAACTGAGGAAAACCGGACACCGGCACGTCTTCGGCTGGGTCGACAAGATGCCCGAGCTGATGCGCGCGTGCGACGTCGTAGTGCAGAACGCGGGCGGGCTGACCACGTCGGAAGCACTCGCGACCGGTCTGCCGGTGCTGACTTACCGCTGCCTGCCCGGCCACGGCCGCGCCAACGCCGCGGTGCTCCACGACGACGGGATCGTGCCGTGGGTCCACTCGCCGAACGAACTGACCGAAGCGCTGGAGTGGTTGCTGCGACGGCCGGTCAAGGCGGCCGGATGATCCGCGGACTCGCCGCGGCGGCCCTCGCGCACGCGGCACCGGCGGCATTGTTCGTCCCGCAGCTGCGCCCGCCCCGCCTGGCTGGACGCGGCGACCCCAACCACGTAGCGCTGACCTTCGACGACGGCCCGAACCCGGAGTCCACGCCGCAGTTCCTCCGAACCCTCGAGAAACTGGAAGTCCGCGCGACCTTCTTCGTGCTGGGCCGAGAGTTGGCCGCTGCACCGGAACTCGGCCGGGAGATCGCCGCAGCAGGACACGAGATCGCAGTGCACGGCTGGGATCACCGCTGCTTCCTGCGCCGCTCCCCGAAAGCCCTGCACCACGAGCTGACCCACACCGTCGACGTGATCGAACTCGTCACCGGCACCCGGCCGCAGTGGCTGCGCGCGCCGTACGGAGTGTTCAGCGCGAGCTCCTTGGTCTCGGCGCGAATTCTCGGCCTTCAGCCCGTTTTGTGGAGTACCTGGGGATTCGACTGGACCAATCGCGCCACTCCGCGCTCGGTCGTGCGCACTGTGTGCCGAAGGCTGACCGGCGGCGGCACGATTCTGTTGCACGACTCCGACGTCGCCGCCGCGCCGGGAGCCTGGCGGTCAGCGCTCGGCGCAGTCCCGGTGCTGGTGTCGGAATGCCGGGAGCGCGGGCTCGCCGTGGGTCCCTTGCGCGACCACGCAAGCGGCCTGCTGAGCGGTCTCGAGGCCGGTGTGCAGATCGGTGGCCGCGTCGAGCGTGCAAGCCGTCGACCAGGCGCAAGCGCCGAGCACGACCGCCACGGCGACCGCCGCGAGTGGATTTCGCCGCGAGCCTGACGACGGGGCGGACAGCAGCGCACGCACGCGCTGCGGCACCGGTCCACCGGTCGCGGCAAGCGCGAGTGAAGGCTGAGAACGACTGGCCAGCGCGGCCTTCGCGACCGCCGTGGCCACCAGCTTCCGGTCGCCGACCCGGTCCGCGGCAGCTTCGTCCGCCCAGCGTTCCAATGCGAACCGGGCCGCCGAACCGAGCGGCCGCAGCACCGGATTGACCGTGGTGGCGACCGTGACGATCGCGGCGAAAACGTGGTGCCGCAGCCGCAAATGCGCGCGTTCGTGGGCGAGCAGCGCGCGGCGTTCCCGCGGTTCCAGCGCCGACAGCATCCCGCTGGACACCGCGATCCGGCCGCCGCCTCCGGCCACCGCGAACGCGACCGGTTCCTCGCCCGGCAGCAGCACGAAGCCAGCCTCGCGAGTGTGCGCGTTCAGTTCGGCGTGCACCCTCCGGTGCCAGCGCACGTACTGAATCGCCGTGCGGGTCAACGCGACTCCGGCGGCCACGAGCGCGATCCCGCTGACGATCGCCAGCGGCAGGTTCACCGCGTCGGCCCCATGGAACGCGACGGCGGAGAAATCGCCCAGCTCACCGACGAACGGCAGCTGCGCCAGACCCGCCGCAGCGAGGACCGCGAGCGTCGCTGTGCTTCCGACGGCCAGCACCAGCGCGGACCCGGCGAGTAGCCAGCTGCCCAGCCGCGGCGACAGCCGGGGAGCGACCCAGCGCGCCACCGGCCACGAGGCCAGCGGCAGCAGCAGCGGAGCGAGCAGGTCGAGGTTCACGTCAGCCGCCGTTCTGGCGCAGAAGATCGCGCAGCACGCGCTCGTCCGAAGCGGACAGGTTCGACACGAATTTCGCCAGCACGCTCGACCGGTCGGCTTCGGCGTCGAGGACTTTGCTCATCCGGCGGGCGGCAAGCCCGGGTTCGTCGTCGGCGGCGCGGTAGGTGAACGAGCGGCCCTGCTTCTCGCGGGTCGCCACGCCCTTCTCGAACAGCCGGGACAGGATCGTGACGACGGTGGTGTAGGCCAGCCCGCCGCCGATCCGCTCCTGCACGCCGGCGGCCGACATCGGCTCGTCGGATTCCCACAGCACCGCGAGCACCTCGGCCTCCAGCTCCCCGGGAGCCCGCCGGGCGCTCTCACCCCGTCCGTTCCGCATGGCCCAAATTCTACCTGTTTGTCGAAGCTGCTCGGCTCGCTACTACGTTCATGTAGAATTTCGACAGTTGTGTAGTAGTTGGAGGTGGGCATGCTCGACCCGAAGTGGCTGCTGGCCGCGTTCGGCCCGCTCGGCGTCTTCGCGGTGATGTTCGCCGAGACCGGACTGCTCGTGGGGTTCTTCCTGCCGGGCGATTCGCTGTTGTTCACCGCGGGGGTGCTGGCGGCCTCGTCGAAGCTGCACCTGCCGCTCGCGGCGGTCATCGTCGCGGCGGCGGCCGGAGCACTGCTCGGCGCGCAGGCTGGCTACATTCTCGGCCGACGCGGCGGCGGCGCACTGCTCGTCCGGGTGCGCAGCAAGCACCTGCATGAGGGCGTCGCGCGCGGATCGGCGCTGCTCACCCGGTACGGGCTCGGCAAGGCAGTGGTGCTGGCCCGGTTCATCCCGGTGGTCCGGACCGTGCTGAACCCGCTCGTCGGCATCGCCGGGATGCCCGCCGCGAAGTTCGCGATGTGGCAGGTGCTCGGCGGTCTGCTGTGGACAGTCGGGGTGACGCTCGCCGGGTACGCGCTGGGCGCGTCGGTGCCGAACATCGACACGTACCTGCTGCCGATCATCGCCGTGGTGGTGCTGCTTTCGCTGAGTCCGCTGCTGATCGAACTCGTCCGCGCACGCCGGAGCGCGGCGCGATGATCGATGCCGGGCTATATCGCGACGTCACGGATTTCGCGTGGTCCCAGCAGTGGCTGGCCGGAATCGCGACGACGTTCAGCGAATACGGAGTTTTCCTGATCGTGCCGGTGATTCTCGCGCTGCTCTGGCGGGCGCGTACCAGGGGAGCGGCGGCGCTGGCGGCCGCGGCGTGGGTGCCGATCGCGATCGCGGTGGCGCTCGCCGTGGACACGGTGCTGAAGTCGGTGTTCGCCGAGGTCCGGCCGTGTCGCGTGGTCGCGGGCGTGCACACGCTGCTGCCGTGCGATCCGCCGACCGACTACGCGTTTCCCAGCAACCACACGGTCATCGTGGCGGCGTTCGCGGTGGCGGTGCTGCTGGTCAACCGCAAATGGGGAGTCTGGGCGCTCGTTTTCGCGGTGCTGATGGGGATTTCGCGGGTGTACGTCGGGGCGCATTACCCGCACGACGTGCTCGCGGGGTTCGTGGTCGGCGCCGGGGTCGCGCTGCTCGGGCTCGTGGTCCGCGAACCGCTCGCCAAGGTGGCGGTTCGGCTGATTCCGGCCGTATCCGGGAGGAAAGCATGACCGATCGACCTGTCCGCTGCTCCGACGCAGAACGCGAGCAAACGACGAAAGTCCTGAATGACGCGGCGGGCGAGGGGCGGCTGAGCCTCGCCGAGGTGGAAGAACGAGTTACCACCGTCTATTCGGCGCAGTACCGGCACGAACTGGACGCGGTGGTCGCGGATTTGCCGAAGCCCGCGGCACGGGCGAACTGGCAGCCGTTGCTCCTGCTGGCCGGACATCAGCTGGTCACGGAGTTCGGCAGCGCGCCGGCGCGGCGGAAGCTGGCCGTCGGGATGCTGCTGATGATCGCGGTGGCGATGATGGTTTTCCTTGCCGCGCACGGTTTCGCCGGCGAAGGGCATCACTTCGAGCACCACTAGACTGGCGGGGTGCAGAGGGAATCGGGCGTCGCCTTAGTCACTGGAAGCTCGCGCGGAATCGGCAGAGCGATCGCGGAACGGCTGGGTGCGGACGGGTTTTCCGTCGCGGTCAACTACCGCGCCGGCCAGGAGGCGGCCGCCGCCGTCGTCGCGAAGATCCGCGCGGACGGCGGGCAGGCGACCGCGCTGCGTGCGGACGTAACCGACGACGCTGAGCTGCGCGGTCTTTTCGACCGCACGGAAGAGGAATTCGGCGGTCTCGACGTGGTCGTCGCCAACGTCGGGATCGCCCGGTTCGTGCCGCTCGCGGAGGCCTCCGACGAGATCTACGACCTGATCTTCTCTACTAATCTGCGGCCGACCTTCGTCGCCTTGCGCGAAGCGGCCCGGCGCGTGCGCGACGGCGGCCGGATCGTCGTGGTGTCGAGCGGAGTGGTCCCGACGGCCCGGCCCGGCACCGGGATCTACGGTGCCGCGAAGGCCGCCGGAGACCAGTTCGTGCGGGTGCTGGCGAAGGAACTCGGCCCGCGCGGCGTGACGGTGAACAGCGTGCTTCCGGGCGCGGTCCGCACCGAAGCGCTCCTCGCTGATGGCCCGCCGGGCGTGGTCGAGTACAGCGCGAAGCAGACTCCTCTTGGACGGATCGCCGAGCCTGGCGACATCGCGGACATCGTGGGTTTTCTGGCGTCGGACCAGGCTCGCTGGGTCACTGGCCAGACGGTGCACGCTGGCGGCGGCCAGTTCTAACCGCGCTCGGCCAGCAGCTGCGTCCGGACGTCGGTCTTCAGCACCTTCCCGACCTTTGATCGCGGCAGGTCCGGCCAGAGCAGGACTTCCTTCGGGGTCTTCACGCTGCCGAGCAGTTCCTTCACGGTGGCCCGCAGCTCGTCCGCGGCGGCGGTCCGTCCTTGGTGCAGCTGGACGACCGCGGTCACCTGCTCGCCCCACTTTTCGTGCGGCAGCCCGACCACTGCGCAGTCCTGCACGGCCGGATGCGTCATCAGCGCCTGCTCCACCTCGGCCGAGTAGACGTTGAATCCGCCGGTGATGATCATGTCCTTCGCCCGGTCCACGACGTACAGGAAGTTCTCCTCGTCGAGGTAGCCGATGTCGCCGGTGTGGTGCCAGCCGTGCTTGCTGACGTCGGCGGTCGCCTCCGGATTCCGGTAGTAGCCAGGCATCACGAGTGGCCCGCGCACGACGATTTCGCCGCGTTCGCCGCGCGGCAGCAGAGTCCCGTCGGCGGCCATGATCGCCACCTGCGTCAGTGGCGTCGGACGGCCCGCCGAGGTGAAACGTTCGCGCGCCAGAGAACCGTCCGGATGGAAGTGGTCGGCGGGGGCCAGCGTGGAGATCATCATCGGGGCCTCGCTTTGCCCGAACAGCTGTCCGAGCACCGGGCCGATCCGGGTGATCGCCTCCTCCAACCGGGCAGCGGACATCGGCGCGGCCCCGTACCACAGGCATTCCAGTGAGCTGAAGTCCGTTGTGGACAGTGCGGGATGGTCCAGCAGCAGATAAATCAACGTGGGCGGCAGAAAAGTGTGGGTAATCCGGTGCCGTTCGATCAGGTCGAGGAACCGGCCGAGGTCCGGCGACGGCATCACCACGATCTCGCCGCCGAGAGCCAGCACCGGGAAGCACAGCACCCCGGCGGCGTGCGTGAGCGGGGCCAGCGCGAGGTAGCGCGGACGCGGCTGGAACGGGTAGCTCATCAACGTCAGCGCCGACATGGTTTCGACGTTGTGCCCGGTCAGCACCACGCCTTTCGGCCGTCCGGTGGTGCCGCCGGTGCCGACGAGCATCGCCGTGTCGTCCGGCGGCTCGGACTGCCACGGCGTGTCCGGAAGCCCGTCGAGCCATTCCGACAGCGGGAGTGCGCCGGGGAACGAGCCGTCTAGGCACACCACCGTGGTCAGCTTCGGCAGCTGATCGGCGATGCGGGAGACGAGCGGTGCGAACGACTCCTGCACGAGCAGGCACGCGCAGTCGAACAGGTCCAGCAGTTCCCGGTTCTCCGCCGCCTCGTTGCGCGGGTTGACCGGGCACCAGACCGCCCCTGCCCGGCTGATGCCGAAGACGCACCCGAACGACACCGGGTCGTTCGCGGAGAGGATCGCCACCTTGTCGCCCGGCCGCACGCCGGAACGCGCGAGCGCCCGGGCGACCCGCCAGGACAGCTGCTGGACCTCGCCGTAGCTGAGCGATCCGCCGTCCGTGGTCAAGCACGGGGCCGACGGGCCCAGCGAGGCGCCTTTGTCGAGGTAATCGGTCAGTCGCACCGCTCGTCTCCCAGTCTCAGGACTGCACCGTCAGAACCGGATTCGAGACCAGCCCGAATGACCGCAGCACGCCGAGCAGTTCGCGGTGCCCGAACGCCTGGCACGCCGACGCGAACCCGGCCCGCCGCGGTGGTTGCTGCAGCAGCGAATACGCCGCGTACGCCTGCATCAGCCCGGTCTGCTTGTAGTTGCAGGTCCCGTGGATCACGCAGTGCGCGCGGCCGAGCGGACCGGACGCGTGCACCGAGTCCAGCGACGTGTTGATCCGCTGGTTTTCCCTCGGCGGCATTTCGTCCCGGACCGCGGCCGCCTGCTCGTGCAGCACCTTGAGTTTTTCTTCCAGCGGCAGGTCTTTCACCTGTTCCAGTACGGCCGCCACGATCTGCGGCACGCCCTGCATCAGCGCCCGGTCGAACACGCCGCCGACGGCTTTCACGTTGGCTACGCGCGGATCGTTCTTGAACCACACCGGATGCGACGTCCCGCCCCACGGCAGCGCGAGCCCGATCTCGTGATGTCCCGGCACGGCAACATCCTGGAGCCCGCCGTCGGCCGGCCAGGGCGCGTATTCGTTTTGCTCCAGGTAATACGCGGCGGACAGCGCGGCGTTCACGAGGATGGTCTGCGTGGAAGCGACTGTGGGGTAACCCTTCCAGAACACCAGGATGTCCAAAGTGTCCAGTCCGGGCGTCTCCAGGCAGAGGTTCGCCGCGATCTCGCCGGTGGTGTACATCTGCGCGATGCCGGGGGAGAGCAGCAGGCCCTTGGCGGCCATGTCCGCGCCGTAACGCTCTTCGGCGGAGATCAGCCAGTCCTGCTCGCCGGTGGTGTCGAGGTAGTGCGTTCCGGCTTCGAGACAGGCCTGGACGACCTCGTGGCCGTATTCGCTGAACGGGCCGACGGTGTTGCAGACGACCGACGCGTCGCGGAAAAGCTCGGTGAGCGGACCGGTTTCGTGGGATACCTCGACGACCTCGTGGTCCACGGTGTCGAGGCCGGGAATGTGGTCGAGCGCGGCCTGGACCCGGGCCTTGTCCCGGCCGGCCGCGGTGAAGGGCACGTTGTACTCGCGGAGGTATTCGCAGATCAGGCGGCCGGTGTAGCCGGAGGCTCCGTAAACGACGACGGGCTTGGTCACTGGTTTTCCTTTCTTGGAGTGCCGGAGCGCTGGAAGGGGTTCACATGCCCATGCCGCCGTCGACCGGGAGGCCGGCGCCGGTGATGAAGCGGGCGGCGTCCGAGGCGAGGAACACCACCGCGTCGGCCATGTCGGCGACCTCGCCGAGCCGGCCGGCCGGGGTCTGCGCGACGACCGCGCCGATCGCCTCCTCGACGCTCGGGAACAGCCCGACGTCGACCACGTCCATCGCGAGCTGGTTGCCCATCTGCGTCGGGACCAGGCCGGGGTACACGCAGTTCACCCGCACCCCGTAGCCGAGCTTCCCGGACTCCATCGCAGCGACCCGGGTGAGCCGGTCGACCGCCGATTTCGTCGCCGAATAGCCCGCGATGCCAGGGAAGGCGATGGTCGCGGCCACCGAGGCGATGTTCACGACCGCGCCGCCGCGTCCGGCCGCGCCGCCCGGACGCATGGCGCGGAACGCGTGCTTCACGCCGAGCGAGGTGCCGAGCACGTTGACCTCGAGCATCTTCCGCACGTCGGCCGGGTTGAGGTCGGCGACGAGACCGGTGATCTCCACGCCCGCGTTGTTCACGACGATGTCGAGCCCGCCGTGCTCGCCGACCACCGCCTCGACCGCCTGCGCCCAGTTGTCGTCGTCGGTCACGTCCAGCCGGACGAAGCCGCTGCTGGCCCCGCTCTGCTTGATCGCGTCGGCGGTCTGGCGGCCGAGGTCCTCCTGGACGTCGCCGATGACCACCGCCGCGCCTGCCTTCGCGAGCGCCTCGGCCATGCCCTGGCCGAGGCCCTGCGCGCCGCCTGTGACCAGCGCGGTGCGCCCAGTCAGGTCGTAGGAACCCATCGACATCTCCTCCTTGAGACGTGCCGCCGGTGCGGTGTAGGTCACACCGTAGCCAATTTTGGACAGTCGTCAAGATTTTCTTGGACACTCGTCAAGAAACGCCGTCGCGCTAGACTGCCGGGTGTGACACAGGCGAAGGAGCGCATCTCCCGCCGCGCCGTGGACAAGTTCGCCCAGCGCCGGGAGCAGCTGGCCGAGTCCGCGCTGCAGGCGCTGGCCGAGCTGGGCTATGCCCGCACGAGCCTGCGCGAAATCGCCCAGAAATCCGACTTCTCGCACGGCGTCCTGCATTACTACTTCGCCGACAAGGTCGAGCTGCTCACCTACGCGGTCCGCAAGTTCGAAGAGGTCTGCGTGACCCGCTACGACGACGTCGTGGCCGCGGCGGGCTCGGCTGACGAGCTGAAATACGGCTTCGGCGCGGCCATGGCCGGCACGCTGCGGACCGACGCGGCGATGCACCGCCTCTGGTACGACCTGCGCAACCAGAGCCTGTTCGAGGAGTCGTTCCGCGACGACGTGCTCGACATCGACGAACAGCGCCAGGACATGGTGTGGCGCGTCGTGCGGCGCTACGCCGAGTTCACCGAACGGCCCGCTCGGGTGTCGCCGGAGGTCGCGTACGCCGCCTTCGACGGCCTGTTCCAGCGGGCGCTCCTGCAGCAACTCGCCGGTCAGGACGAGGCGGCGGACCGGTTGGAAGGCGACGTCGCGGCTCTGCTCACGCACTTCGTCTGACGGTTACCCCGCCCGAGTGGTGATCTCCGGTGCGCGCGCCCGTCCGTGGTTAGGATGCGCTCGGACGGTCACCGGGTGAGAAGGGGTGCGCGAGTGCAAGCGGGGTACCTTGAACCGCCTGAGCCGCAGGCCGTTTCCGCGCCGTTGACGAGGGCGGCGATCTTCCTGATGGTCAGCGTCGACCCCGGCGCCGAGCAGACCGCGAAAGACCTCCTCGCCGACCTGGCCGGGTTGCAGCGCGCGGTCGGCTTCCGCGACGCCAGTGCCGGGCTCACCTGCGTCGCCGGGATTTCGTCCGCGGCCTGGGACCGGATCTACGGCGGCCCGCGACCCGCGGAACTGCACGAGCTGCCGGTCTTTTCCGGCGAGAAGCACACGAGCGTCCTCACCGCCGAGGCTGACCTGCTGTTCCACCTCCGCGCCGAACGGCTCGACCTCTGCTTCGAGCTGGAATCGCTGATCATGGACCGGCTGCGCGGCTCGGTGAAGGTGCTCGACGAGGTGCAGGGCTTCCGGTACTTCGACGCGCGCGACGTGCTCGGCTTCGTCGACGGCACCGAAAATCCGACCGGCAACGGCGTCAATCAGGCCGTGCTGGTTGACGACGACGAACCGTTCGACCGGGGCAGTTACGTGGTCGTGCAGAAGTACCTGCACGACATGCAGGCGTGGAACGCGCTCAGCACCGAGCAGCAGGAGCTGGTGATCGGACGGCGCAAACTGTCCGATGTGGAGCTTTCGGACGAGGAAAAGCCCGCCGATTCGCACATCGCGCTCAACGTGATCACCGACGACGAGGGCAACGAGCTCGACATCCTGCGCGACAACATGCCGTTCGGCCGTCCCGGGCACGACGAGTTCGGCACGTACTTCATCGGCTACACCAAATCTCCCGCGGTGATCGAGAAAATGCTGGAGAACATGTTCGTCGGATCGCCGCCCGGCAACTACGACCGGATTCTCGACTTCTCCACGCCGCACACGGGCGCGCTGTTCTACGTGCCCACAGCGGACTTCCTGGAAGATCCGCCGGACGCCCCGCCCGAGCCGGAACCGCCGGCTGCCGCGACGCCCGCCGGGACGTCGCTGAACATCGGAAGCCTGCGAAGGAGCATTCGGTCATGAACAACCTGCACCGCGAACTCGCCCCGATCTCCGCCGCCGCGTGGGCGGACCTGGAGGAAGAGGCGAAGCGCACCTTCGCCGAGTTCGCCGCCGCGCGCCGGGTGGTCGACGTCGTCGTCACCGGAGACCCTGCGCTCGCCGCGATCGGCACCGGACGCCGCGAACGCGTCGGCGACAAGTTCGACGGCGTCGCGACGAGCCTGCGCACCGCGCAACGGATCGTGGAGCTGCGGGTGCCGTTCACGGTGTCGCGCGAGGAAGTCGATTCGGTCGAGTGGGGCGCGAAAGACGCCGACTGGCAGCCGGTGAAGGACGCCGCGCAGCAGATCGCGTACGCCGAAGACCGGATCGTGCTCGACGGTTTCGCTGAGGCAGGCATCACCGGCATCCGGCCGGCGTCGTCGCTCTCGCCGATCGCGCTGCCGCCGGAAGCCCCGGGCTACCCGAAGGCCATCGGCGACGCGATCGCCGAACTGCGCGACGCGGGCGTCGCCGGTCCGTACACCGTCCTGCTCAGCGACGACGAGTTCACCGCCGCGTACGAGGCGGCCAACCACGGTTATCCGGTGCTGGAACACCTGAAGCAGATCGTGGACGGCGACCTCATCCGCACGCCCGCCATCAGCGGTGCCTGTGTCCTGTCCACGCGCGGCGGCGACTACGAACTCCACTTCGGACAGGATCTGTCCATTGGGTACTCCAGCCACGACGCGTCCACTGTGGAGCTGTACTTCTACGAGACGCTGACCTTCCTCGTGAACACCGCCGAAGCGGGGATCGGGCTGACCGCCTGAGCCGTTACCTGATCATGCGGTCTTGTTACGCAGCGCGGACATTCGCCGAACCGTCCGGGGATACCCGCTCGCGATAGTTGCGGCGTGCTGCGGAACAAGATCAAGAATGTGCTGCTCGTACTGCCCGCGGTAGTCGTCGCCGGATGCTCCGGTCTCCCGGTGCTCGACGGCGACCCCGACCACGACCCGGCTCAGGGCGGTGCTCCCGAAGGTGTCACGCTCACGCCGTTCGACACGAACTACCCGGCCGTCGGGAATCTCGACCCGGCGTTGCGGAAAGCGTTGCAGGACGCGGCAACCGACGCACGTCAGCGCAAAGTGGACATTCACATCGCGTCCGGCTGGCGAACCAAGGAGTACCAGCAGAAGCTGCTCGACGCGGGCATCGAAAAGTACGGCAGCCTGGAAAAAGCGCGGAAGTACGTGAACACGCCGGAACAATCGACGCACGTGTCCGGCAAGGCCGTCGACGTCGCCCCCACCCGCGCCGACGACTGGCTCATCCAGCATGGCGCGAAATACGGACTGTGCCAGGTGTACTCAAACGAGATGTGGCACTTCGAGCTGCTCACCACTCCCGGCGGCAAGTGCCCGCCCACCCGTACGGACGCCGCCGGTTAGCGTCCGTACGGGCGGCCTGGATCACGGAGCCCAGTAGTTCCCGGACATCACCAGGTAGACCAGCAACTTGATGGTCTCGCCGTAGTAAGTGTCGTCATACGGGTTGCCCGCCATGTACTTCCACAGCGAATCCGTCCACGCCTGATCGCCGGCGACCATCGCCGCGACACCCACCGGGTTCGCCGCCACTTCGGACTGGTCACTCGTCTTGGTCGGCGTACCGTCCAATTTGGTGTGCGGATAGATCTTGGCCGGGTTGCTGCCGGATTTGCTCTTGTAGCTGGCCGACTCCTTCTTGGCGACGTCGGTCGCGACCTTGCCGCCGTACAGCAATGCGTCAGTGCCCATGTGCCAAGGCACGCGAACTGAGTTGTACCCGACGATGTTGTCCGGCTGATTCTCGAGATGGTCTGCGGGCGCGGGCTTCGGACTGCTGGTGTTCGCCCCGACCACGAAGTCGGACAACAGATTCGCGTTCGGCGAGTACTTGGCCGTGAACTGAGTGATCAGCTGTTCGGTGCGGGTGACGACCTTGTTCCAGTCATGCGCGGTGTCGTACTTCGCGAACGCGCGCAAGTGGTCGAGCATGAAGTCCGACGGCCGGGTGTCGTCGTTGCCCGCGTCGTCGGCGATCTTGAGATGCCCGTCCGATGCGACGTCGTGCTGGTAGACCTTGGCCAGCCAGTCCTTCGCGGCCGCGCTGTAGCCGCCCCACTGCTTGTCCGCGAGAATCAGCCCGTACCCGACGTCGAGGTCGCCGTCGGTGGCCGAGTCAGGGGTGCCGCCGTCGGAGTACTTGCAGGTCTTGCCGTCGATCACCCACTGGAAGAGCCCTTTGCTGTCCCGGTGGTCCTGGACGAACTTCCACATCCCGTCGAAGATCGTCTTGGCCTGGTCGTCGTAGCCGGCCATCAGCGGGACGATGTTCATCCCGTACCCCTGAGCCTCGGAAACGGTGCCCTTGTTGGGCGCGTCGTCGGTAGCCCAGACGAGGTAACCGCCGCAAGCCTGGCGGAGGTAAGTTTTCTTCCAGGAGTCGTACTGCTTCTTGACCGCGGCGTCCTGCTCGGCCTGACTAACCGACGGCCGGACACCGGTCTGATAGGTGACGTGCGCGGGAAACGGATGCGCCACGGCGGCTGCGGTCGCAGGCCCAGCACCGGCCAACGCAGCGGTAAGCGAAACGGAAGCGGCGGCGAACAGCGCCACCTTCCGGGAAGCGGGCATGTCGGGGGTCTCCTTGTTAGTAAACTTTCCTAACTAGGCGGCGTTGGGGAAAAGCCTGCTGCCAGTGGGGTGATCGTGTCAAGATGTCCGGCTCGGATGGTTCAGGTGTACCGGTTCCGAAGCTTTCCGTGAGGCACCTTCACACCCTCCCGGGGCGCGGCTGACGTTTGGTGGGTCCCTTCGCAGGCTTCGGGCCGGTTGGCCGTCGTGAGGGGAACCCCACGGTGCAACGGACCGCCTTGGTCGGCAACCCACCGCCAGCGCAAGGCGGCGACGGCGGGGAGTTCGTCGTCGCGGGCTGG
>NZ_JBSFNS010000152.1:0-15609 GCF_053587275.1 Amycolatopsis sp. NPDC003676 | reverse complement strand
TGCGGTTTTAGGGACGTGAGGGGAACCCTGAGGGAATCTGGTTCCCTCAGGGTTCCCCTCACGTACCTGGTCAGGCTGCGCGGAAGCAGCCCTTTACGTGGTCGTCGACCATGCCGGTGGCTTGCATCAGGGCGTAGCAGGTGGTGGGGCCCAGGAAGGCGAAGCCGCGTTTCTTCAGGTCCTTGGCCATTGCCTTCGACTCGTCGGTGATCGCGGGTACGTCAGCCATGGTGCGGGGGCGGCGGTGCTTCGTTGGGGCGAAGGACCACAGCAGCTTGTCCAGCGGGATGTCCAGGTCTGCCACTGCGCGGGCGTTCTTCACCGCCGCTTCGATTTTCGCGCGGTTGCGGACGATTCCGGCGTCCTGCATCAGGCGTTCGACGTCCTTCTCGCCAAAGCGCGCGACCTTCTCCGGCACGAAACCCCGGAAGGCTTTTCGGAAGTTTTCGCGCTTGCGCAGGATGGTGATCCAGGACAGTCCGGACTGGAACGACTCTAGGCACAGGCGTTCGTACAGCTCGGCCTCGCCGTGGAGCGGGACGCCCCACTCCTCGTCGTGGTACGTCGCGTAGTCGGGGGCTGAGTTGCCCCAGCTGCAGCGGGCGATGCCGTCTTCGCCCAATAGTTCCGTCATTGTTCCCCCATTGAATAGTTCTCCGCGAACCTCGCGAACTGGCGCAGCGAATGGCGCACGCCGAGCGCGAACGCTGGGCGCGCCAGGGGCCAGCCTGCGCGGCCTAGCAGGCCGAACGGCAGTTTGAGGTGTTCGGCCCACACGAAGGTGCAGTTGCCGGCGCCCTTGGACAAGACCTGGAAGACGCCGGTTCCCTGCACGAGGCTGCCCAGGTGGCGCACGGTGCAGCGCAGGGGCGGTTCCCAGGTGGTGATTTCCATGGTGTCGGTGAAACCGATGCCGCCGAAGCCGGTGAAGGCCGACAGCTTCGAGCCGACGCTGCGGCCGTTGCCTTCGACGACCCGCACCTGCGTGCCCAGCATCCACTCGCCTTGGCGGGCCCAGTCGGTGAGCGCTAGCCAGGTCGTGCCAGCCGGTGCCGCGACGTCTACCGACAGCACCAGATCACTCACCTGCGGGCCTCCGGTGCGCCGCTTCGCGCGGTTGCTGCGCGGCTTCGAGACGGGCGACCCGTTCGCGCAGTTCGTCCAGTTCAACGCCGGTCCGCCGCAGCACCCAGTCCACTTCGGACATCTTGTACCCGCGGAACACGAGCTGGAAGCGCACCTGCCGGACGTCCTCGCCGGTGATGTCCTCGGCGGGCAGGCGCGTGGGCGAGCTGCCGGGCGGCAGCGGCGCCAGTTCCTCGCCTCGGCCGAACACCACAGCGGCCAGGAGGAACACCACGGCGGCCACCAGCAGCATGACTACGAGGTAGATCAGCGCGGTCGTCACGCGACGATCGTGGCACACCGTCCCCAGGAACGTCGCGCTAGCACGACAAGTCGGAACGACAGGACCACCCACGAGACCATCAGCAGACCGCACGGACCGCTGAGGAACAGGCGCGCCGCGTCGACCACGCTGGTCGCTCCGATCAGGAGCAGGATCGAGAACAGGTTGAGGCCCACCGCGATCGCGGCCAGCACCCGGCAGACGCTGGCCGTGCGCACCCCGCCGAAGCGGCGGCTCAGCAGCCTTGTGCTGAGCAGGGCGAGAAGGCCCAGGACGGGCACGGCGTAGAGCGCGGCGTGGGTGAGTTGCGTGACGTACGGGTACCAGCCGGGGTTCGGGGTGGTCAGCCGCGACCACGACCCGTAGGTGAAGATGCGCGCCAGCTCCCACGACGCCTGCATCGCGGGCACGCCGAGGACCAGCAGCCACAACGTCCGCACGCCGTTGTGCACGCTCAGTTCCGCTTGGTAGTCACCGGCAACCTCGCGTACGTGGCCGAAATCCGCTACCGCACGACGCTGCGCTTCCGTCTCGCTCCAGCCGCCCTCGCGGTACGCCTCGGCCGCGTCCCGCAGGCCGTCGCGGGCTTCGGCGAGCAGGTCCGCCTTCGTGCCGCGGCGGCCGACCAGCACCCGGTCCAACTCGGCCAGGTAGCCGTCGATCGGGCTGGTCGTGGCCCGGCTTGTCGTGGTCATGGTTCCAGCACCCCGCCGATCACCGTGGTGAACTCCCGCCACTGCGACCGTTCCGCGGCCAGCGCCTGCTGCCCGGCGCGAGTGAGCCGGTAAGTGCGCCGCTTGCGGCCGGACACCACGTCCCATTCGCTCGCCAGCCAGCCGGCGCGCTCGAGCCGGCGCAATGCCGGGTACACCGTGCCGGTGGGCAGGTCGAGCACTCCGTCGCTGCGCAGCGACAGCGCCTCGATGATCGCGTAACCGTGCAGCTTGCGGCCGTCGAGGACGGCGAGCAGCAACGCGTCGAGGTGTCCGCGCAACGTGTCCGCTTTCATAGGTCGGCAGTCTACTCATCTTGTCCCTGGCAGGCTAATCTCCGCCGCCCGAGCGGCCGTCCGGGAAAAACCCTGAGATCACCCCGATCTCATAGATTTGCCCGCTACAGGTAGCCATCCTACGTATAGGCTCCGTCGGCATGGACCCACTGCCGATCGCGAGACTCCAGTTCGCGACTACCACCTCGCTTCACTTCCTGTTCGTGCTGCTCACCTTGGGTTTGGTGACCATGGTGGCGATCATGCAGACGCGCGCGACGATCCGCGGCGGCGACCAGCCGCACCGGATGACCGCGTTCTGGGGCCGGCTGTACGTGGTCAACTACGCACTCGGAATCGTCACCGGAATCGTGATGGAATTCCAGTTCGGGATGACCTGGACCGGGCTGTCCGCGTTCGCCGGTGACGTTTTCGGCGCGCCGCTCGCGATCGAGACGCTGGTGGCGTTCTTCCTCGAATCGACGTTCCTCGGATTGTGGATCTTCGGCCGCGGCCGGATGAACAAGTGGCTGCATCTGGCGGTGCTGTGGCTGGTCACGCTGACCGCGTACGCCTCGGCGCTGTTCATCATGGTCGCCAACTCCTTCCTGCAGAACCCGGTGGGCTCGCGGATGGAGAACGGCGTGCTGCGCCTGGACGACTTCGGCGCGTTGTTCGCCAACCCGGCGCTGGTCGCGTCGCTTCCGCACGTCATCGGGGCCGCGCTGCTGACCGGCGGGTTCTTCGTGACCGGGGTCAGCGCGTACCACTTTCTCAAGCGCACCAGCGAGATCGACTTCTTCCGCCGGTCGCTGCGGATGGGCGTCGTGACATCGCTGATCGGGAGCGTGCTGGTGGTGCAGGCCGGGTTCGCGCAGTTCGCGGAGGTCGCCGGGTATCAGCCGGACAAGTTCAAGGGCTCGGTGGCCGTCGGGCTGCCGCTCGGGATGATGATCAATGTCGGCTTCTTCGCATTCTTCGCTGCGCTGATCGGCACGCTGCTGTTGTTCCGTGACCGGCTGCTGCGGGCGCGGCCGGTGCTCTTCCTGATGGTGCCGGGGATCGCGGTGCCGTTCGTCGCCGCGATCCTGGGCTGGCTGGTCCGCGAAATCGGCCGTCAGCCGTGGCTGGTGTGGGGCAAGCTGCGCACCGCGGACGCAGTCGCCGACGTCAGCGGCGGGCAGATTCTGTTCTCCTTCATCGCTTTCACATTGTTGTTCGTCGTGCTGGCCATCGCCGACTGGGTGCTGCTGGCGCGGATCGCCAAACGCGGTCCGGCTGTCGCGGCGGTGGAACCCGAGCTTCCTGTCCTGAGTGGAGTGTGACCCGTGGTGACGATCTGGTGGGGTGTGCTCGGTTTGCTGCTGGGCGGCTACTTCGCGCTGGCTGGCTACGACTACGGCGTCGGGATGCTGCTGCCCGCGCTCTCCCGATCCGGCGACGAGGCTGGACAGCGGCGCGTGCTTGGCGCCGTGGGACCGTTCTTCCTGGCCAACGAGGTGTGGCTGGTCGCGGCGGTCGGCGTGCTGTTCGGCGCGTTCCCGCATCTGGAAGGGCGGGTGTTCGCCGGGGCTTACGTGCTGGTGGTGTTGTTGCTGCTGGGATTGGTCACGTTCACCGCGGCAGTGCAGTTGCGCAGTCGGCATCCGGAGGGCAACCGGCGCGGGTGGACGTTCGCCATTGCCGCGGGCGCGCTGGTCACGGCGGTCTCGTGGGGGTTGTTCCTCGGCAACCTCGTGCGCGGGCTTCCACTCGACACGCAAGGCCGTCCGGTCGACGACGTTTTGGCGCTCTTCAATCCTTATGCGGTGCTGTGGGGGCTCGGGTTCGTCGCGCTGTTCTGCTTGCAGGGACTGGTTTTCCTCGCGGTGCGCGGTCCGGTGGAGATCGCCGGGCGGGTTCGGCGGCTTACTCGATCATTTCTGGCTCCGGTCGGAGTCTTCCTGGTGGCAGCAACGGTTTGGGGAGCTTTCTCCGGCGGTTCCTTGGCCGCCTTGGTCGTGGTGGCAATCGCCTTCGCTGCTTACCTGACCATCCTTTTCGGACTCAATCGGCCACGGTTGGCCCTGCCCGCCGCAATGCTGCTGAGCGCTTGCCCGGCATTGCTGGTCGGTGTGCTGCGGTTCCCAGTCGTCCTGTCGTCCACGACGGGCTACCACATGACCGTCGATCAGGCTGCCACCACGCCGGACATGGCGGCGGTGATCGGCTGGTTCGCCGCACCCGCGCTTCTTGTGCTGGTCGCTGTGCAGTGGCTGACCTGGCGAGCGCATCGGCGTCCGGTCGACGAGAAATCGTTGCTGCACTTCTGAAGGAGTCTCGTCATGCCCGCTCTGCCTGGTCTCCGCGGTTACCTCGCGGCGCTCGCCGTGCTGGGCGTCGTCACCGCTGTCACCGTGCTCGTCCAGGCGGACGGGCTGGCGACCCTGCTCACCGGCGGCGGCGTTTCGATTGCCCTGTTCGTCGCCGTCGGAGCGCGGATTCTGCTCGCCGTCGGACAGGGCCTGCTCACCAGCCGCTTTACGGCTTCGGCACAAGCAGGCATGCGTCGCCGGTTGCTCGACGCGACCGGCAACCCCGGCGCGACGGCCACCCGAATCACCAAAGGCGTCGATGCCACCGCGACCTATCTCGCCGGATACCTGCCCGCGATGGTCCTGTCAGTGCTGGTTCCGATCGCCGTACTGGCAAGGCTTTTCACCGCTGATCTGACCTCCGCATTGATCGTGACCGCCACCGTTCCGCTGATCCCGATCTTCGGGGCGCTAATCGGTGCGCACACGAAAGCGCGTACACAGTGGACACTCCTCACCAGGCTGGGCGGGCACTTCCTCGACGTCGTCCGCGGTTTGCCGACGCTCAAGTTGTTCGGCCGCGCGCAGGCCCAGACCCGCATCGTGCGCGAGATGGCCGATGCGCACGCCGACGCCACCATCCGGACGTTGAAGGTCGCCTTCCTTTCCGCACTGGTGCTGGAACTCGTCGCCACCCTCTCGATCGCACTTGTCGCGGTACCGATCGGATTCCGGCTGCTGTCCGGCTCGATGACCGCGCACACCGCGATGCTGATCCTGGTTCTCGCCCCAGAGGCGTACTTACCGCTGCGCGCGGCCGGAGCGAAGTTCCACGCCGCCACCGAAGGACTCACCGCGTTGAAAGAGATCCTGGCAGTGCCGACCGCAGTCCGCCGATCCGGCACGCAGACCCGTCGCGTCGGCCCGCCGGAAGTGGTGTTCGACCGCGTCTCCGTGCATTACGGCGAAACCCGAGCGCTGTCCGAAGTGGACCTGGCAATTCACCCCGGCGAACACCTCGCCTTGGTCGGACCGAGCGGTTCCGGCAAGTCCACCCTGCTCGCGGTACTGCTGGGTTTCGTGCAGCCGACCTCCGGCCGGGTCCTGATCGACGGCGTCGACCTGCGAACCCTCGACCATTCGTCCTGGCTGAGCGACACCGCGTGGCTGCCGCAACGTCCGACGCTGTTTCGCGGCACCCTCAAGGAAAACACCGGCGGACGCCGGGTCGACGACATCGTCACCGACCTTCCCGACGGCTACGCGACACAGATCGGCGAACTGGGCGCTGGACTGTCCGCCGGGCAACGTCAACGCGTCGGCCTGGCCCGCGCCTTGTCCCGGACCGAAGCCGGACTGGTCCTGCTGGACGAACCCACCGCCCGCCTCGACGCGCGCACCGAAACAACCGTGCTGGCAGGAGCGAGGGAACTGCTGCCCGGCCGCACCGCGGTCCTGGTCGCGCACCGACCGGCGCTGGCTGCGCTCGCGTCGCGGACGGTCGAACTCAACCACGGGGTGACAGTATGAAACTCGTCCGCGCGACCCTGCTCGCCGTCGGCGCCGAACTCGCCGGGCTCGGACTGACCGGCACCGCGGCCTGGCTGCTCATGCGCGCCGCCGAACAACCGCCGCTCGCCGCGCTCACGCTCGCGATCGTCGCCGTGCGGGTTTTCGCCCTGGCGCGCGGCGGACTCCGGTACGCCGAACGCCTTGCCGGACACGACGTTGTCCTCCGCTACCTCGGTTCCCTGCGGACCCGGGTGTACCAAGCCCTTCTCCCCCGCCGCGTCGCCGAACACTCCGGCGCGGATCTGGTCACGCGCCTGGTGTCCGATGTGGACGCCGTACAGGACGCCATTCTCCGGCTCGCGCTACCGGCTGTCGTCGCGGGAACCGTCGGTATCGCGGTGGTTATTTTCGCCGGTCTGGTACACCTTCAGCTCGCCGGTGTTGTCCTCATCGGACTGCTCGCAACAGGGTTCCTGATGTTCCCCAAAGGAAAAACACCCGAGAGACGGCAGGAACTCGCCGAGCGCACCGTAGAACTCGTCCTCGGCCGCAACGAACTGATCGCCTACGGCTGGGAACAACGCGAGAAAGACCGCGCCGCCAAGGTGATCCAGGAACTAGCCGCGGACTCCCGTCGCACCGGCCGCCGCCTAGCCCTGGTCACTGCCGCCGGAGCAGCCGTGCAATTCGCGACCACCGCCGCAGTCGCATTGCTCAGTCCGGCAAGCATCCCAGTCACCGCCGCCCTCACCCTGACCACGATGGCCCTGTTCGAACTGGTCCTGCCGCTGCTCACCGCCGTCGAGCGCACTCCCGAAATCCGGGCTTCGCTGAGCCGAGTACGCGCCGTCCTAGCCGCCCCAGCACCTGCCCCGGAACCCAGCCCCGGCCCAGGGCATTTCCGGCTCACCAACGTCGGCGTCCGCCATCCCGGCCGCCGCGCCGCGCTCGAAGGCATCGACCTCGACCTGCCGCCCGGCACCCGGCTGGGCATCCTCGGCCCGTCCGGAGCCGGAAAAACGACCCTGCTGCACGTCCTGCTCGGTTTCGTCTCCCCTACGTCCGGCACGATCACCGTCGACGGCCGTCCCGTGACCGGGCCGCATCCCGCCGTCATCTCCGGAGCTCTCGCCGACGCGCATGTCTTCGCCACGACCGTCCGCGAAAACCTGCTGCTCGCCAACCCGGAAGCCACCGACGACGACCTGCGCGCCGCCTGCGAAACCGCGGGCTTCGACCTCCCGCTGGACCGAGACACCGGCCAAGACGGCGGCGCTCTTTCCGGCGGTCAACGCCAACGGCTGATCCTCGCCCGCGCCGTCCTCGCCGCACCGCCGGTCCTGGTCCTCGACGAACCGGTGGAAGGACTCGATCCCGCACACGGCGACGAAGTCCTGGCGCGAGTTCTCGCGCAGGCGAGGGGAACCGTCGTGCTGGTGACGCACCGGCCGGAGCACGTCGCCGGATTCGACCAGGTCCTCACCGTCGAGGAAGGGCGACTAGCGCTCACGCTTCCCGGGTGAGCTGGATCGGCGGGTCCATCGGATCGAGGTGGAACCGATCAAGGGCGTCGACGTGCGGCTGCGATTCCGGCGAACCCCGGAAGAGCGCGACGACGATATTGGTGAGCCGGACCCGTCCGCCGCCGAGATGAGTGATCCCCTTCGGCGCGTCGAGCCCGGCCAGCCACTGGGCCTGCACCGGGTGCATCGCGGCGGTGTAGGTCCCGGTCCGGCCGGAACGGACCTCGCGGGCGGCCAGGACGTCGCCCCACCGGGCGAGCGTGAGGATCTCGTCGATCGCCAAGCGGATCTCGTCGCTTCCCCCGTAATCCATCGGCTGGTACCCGGCCCGGCGGGCAATTCCGCCGCTCCAATAGCTGGAGTCGTCGCCGGGCACGCTCCGGTAGACCGCCTGCCACGCGGGGCGGCGGTGATAAGGATGCGGAGCCAGCTCGGCCCAGCCGACCGGGAAGCCGTCCCGGCTGCCGTCGTCGACGAAGACCCGCACGGTCTTGCGGTCCGGCTGCCGAGCGAGCAGATTACGCCGTTTCAGCCGGGTCAAGGTGCCGATATCCAGCAGGTCTTTGAACACGTCCATCGCCCCCGCGAGTCGAATCGGATCGGCCCCGGAACGTAGCGCGCGGCGATGACATCTCGATGAAGCACGTGCACCCTGTCCACTGTGGACAGATGTCACGGCTGCCGGGCGGCCAGCACCTCTCGCATCGGGGGCCGGTCCAGCACCGGCACCTCCGTCACGTCCGGCACCCATTCCCCGGACACCTGCACGAACTGCGTGAACCGCGCCGCCTCCGCGCTCGGCATTCCGCAGCGGGCCAACGCCGTGCCGAGGATCTGCCGGGCCATCACACCGAGCTGCAGCAGCGACCGGTTGCGGTGCTTCCGCACGCCGAGGTTGACCTGCGCCAACCCGTCGAGGCCATAGCGCTCCTCGGCGTCCAGCAGCAGGCCGATCTCCACGCCGTACCCGCCAGCGAACGGCACCGACTCCAGGAACTCGCGCGTGCCCGCGTACTCGCCGCCCAGCGGCTGCACCAGTTCGCCCAGCGCCGGGCGCAGCGCGGACAACACCGGTCGCGCCAGCAGCTCGGTGACCCGGCCGCCGCCGGTGCTCTCCAGGCGCAGCGGGCGACGGTAGAAGCCCTTGACCAGGTGCACGCCGTCCTCGGTGAGCAGCGGACCGAGCAGCGAGGGCACGAACGCTGGGTCCGGGTCGACCAGGTCGGAGTCGAGGAACACCACCACGTCACCGGTCGTCGCGGCCAGCGAGCGCCACAGCACCTCGCCCTTGCCGGGGCGCGGCGGCAGCTCCGGCACGACGTCCTCGCGGCGCACCACGCGAGCCCCGGCGGCCGCGGCGACCTCGACGGTCGCGTCCGTGGAACCCGAGTCGACGACCACCAGCTCGTCGACGACCCCGCCGAGCAGCGGGCGCACCGACGCGACCACCGCGGCGACCGTTTCCTCCTCGTCCAGCGCCGGCAGCACGACCGACACGGTCCGGCCGCGTTTGGCGGCGAGGATGTCCGCGGCGCTCCACCCGGGCTCCTGCCAGGTGCGACGGTGAAACCAGCTCATGGAGGCGATCGTGCCATGCTGGAACCGGCGCCCGATCCTCCGGAGGGAGAACCTTTGCTCACGCTGCTCGTCCGTTTCGTGCTCGGACCGCTGGTCCGCGTGCTGTACCGGCCCAAGGTCGAGGGCGTGGAGAACATTCCCGGGGACGGTCCGGTCCTGCTCGCCTCCAACCACCGGGCGGCGCTGGACACCGGTGTGATCACGTTCACCACGCCGCGGCAGGTCCGGTTCCTCGGCAAGGCCGAGTACTTCACCGGCAAGGGGCTCAAGGGCCGGTTCATCGCGAAATCGCTCGACGCGCTCGGCTACATCCCGGTCGAACGCGGCAACGCCCAGGCCGGGCTCGCCGCGCTCGAAGCGGGCCGCAAGGTCCTCACCGACGGCGGCGTGTTCGCGATCTACCCGGAGGGCACCCGCTCGCTCGACGGACGGCTGCACCGCGGGCACACCGGCGTCGCCGCGCTCGCGCTGTCCACCGGGGCGAAGGTTGTTCCGGTCGCGTTGTTCGGCACCGAAGGCATCCAGCCGAACGGCGCGAAAATCCCGCGCCCCGCCAAAATCCGGGTCCGGTTCGGCGAACCGCTGGACTTCTCGCGCTACGAGGGCCAGGACTCGTCCTCAGCGATCCGCCGGTCGGTCACCGACGAGATCATGTACGCGATCCTCGAGCTGTCCGGACAGGAATACGTCGACACCTATCACAAACGGCCCGACGAAAAAGCGTCCTGACGCGTTATCCGACCGAGCGGGTCATGATGTCGACCAGTTTGTCGGCATCAGAAGCGACACTGATCAGCTCCCGCGTCTCCGGCCGCAGGAATCCTTTCTCCAGCATCTGGTCGGCGAAGGCCACCAGCGGCGAGTAATACCCGGCGACATCGAGCAGTCCGATCGGCTTGCGGTGGATGCCGAGCTGCGCCCACGTCCACACCTCGAACAATTCCTCGAGGGTGCCGACGCCGCCGGGCAGCGCGACGAAAGCGTCTGACAGCGCGGCCATTTTCGCCTTGCGCTGGTGCATGTCCGCGACCACGTGCAATTCGGTGAGGCCGCCGTGCGCGATTTCCACGTCCGACAGCACTTCCGGGATCACGCCGACCACTTCGCCGCCCGCCTCGAGCGCGGCGTTGGCCACCACGCCCATGGTGCCGACGCTCGCGCCGCCGTAGACGAGGCCGATTCCCCGCTGTGCCAGCAGTTTTCCGACGCCGGCCGCCGCTTCGGCGTACTCCGGTGAAAAGCCCTGCGCCGAACCGCAGAACACACAGATCCGCATCAGTGCGTGTCCTCCCAAGCCTGATAAGACTCCTGCACGACGCGCACGGCGTCGTCGATGTCGTCGGTCAGATGCAGCAGAGCGAGGTCCTTCTCGCCGATTTTCCCGCTGCCCAGAACAGATTTCTCGATCCAGTCGTACAGCCCGCCCCAGTATTCGGTGCCGAAGAGCACCACCGGGAACTTCGTGACCTTCTTGGTCTGGACCAGCGTGAGCGCCTCGAACAGTTCGTCGAGCGTGCCGAATCCGCCGGGAAGGCAGATGAACGCCTGCGAATACTTGACGAACATGGTCTTGCGCGCGAAGAAATACCGGAAGTTCACGCCGAGGTCGACCCACGGGTTCAGGCCCTGCTCGAACGGCAGCTCGATGCCGAGCCCGACGGAGAACCCGCCCGCCTCGTTCGCGCCGCGGTTCACCGCTTCCATCGCGCCGGGGCCGCCGCCGGTCATCACCGCGAACCCGGCGTCGGCGAGCGCGGCCCCGATCTTGCGGCCCAGTTCGTATTCCGGGTGTTCGCGCTTGGTGCGCGCCGAACCGAACACCGTCACCGCGCGCGGAACCTCGGCCAGCGCACCGAACCCTTCGACGAACTCGGCCTGGATGCGCAGCACGCGCCACGGGTCGGTGTGCACCCAGTCGCTCGGCCCCCGCGAATCGAGCAGCCGCTGATCGGTGGTGCTGCCCTGATCGCGCCGATCGCGCCGGAGCACCACCGGGCCCTTGTGCCGCTCCACCGGGCGTTCGGGGTACTGGCCGTCGGGAAACTCAGACTGTTCGCTCACCAGCCAAGCCTACGGGCCGATCCGCCGCGGCGGGCGCCCGCGTGGGCACCGGAGCGTGACGGATCGGTTGCCCGCGGCTGAACGCGCGAAAGCGGACCACCAGCGGGTTCCGGTCCTCCTACCAATGGCCGGTTGTCGGGAACTACCGACGAAAGTCGCCCGGCCCGTCCCGAATCGGCGTTTTCCCTGCTACGGGGCCACCTGAGCGGAATAGTCCTGATCGCTCCCGGGGTCCCGCTGGTCCGTTCAGCGCATTGACCGCCCCCGTGAGCGCTTTTTTACTCACGGTGTCCGCGGCCTGATCAGCCCAGCTCAACGCGTTGCGCTTTTCCCCATCGTGTACCCCGAAAGGACTGTCGATGACGTCCAGAAGAGGGCTCGCCACCGGCATCGCAAGTGTCGCCGGTCTCGCCCTTTCCCTGCTCGCGCTGCCGGTGACCCCGGCATCCGCGGCCCCCGCCCACCCCACCGCAGACCCCCAGGCGACCGCGATCGCGGCCGCCGACCGGGCCGCCGCCGCAGGCGCGGTCGGGCTCCGCAAGAGCTCGGCCGAGAGCCTGCACCGCGTCAGCACCACCCTGGGCGACGCCGGGCTGTATTACAACTCCTACGAGCGCACCTACGACGGCCTGCGGGTCGTCGGCGGGGATGCGGTGATCGTCGCCGACGGAACGGGCCGCGTGCGCGGCACCGACTCCGCGGACGGCGCGGCGATCACCGTGGGCACCACGCCCACTGTCGACGCGGCACGCGCGGCTTCGGTCGCCCGCGGCCAGCTGCCGACCGTGAGCACGGTGAGCAAGCCTGATCTGGTCGTTCTCGGCGGCGCACAGCCGAAACTGGCCTACGAGGTCGTCGTCAAGGGCCGTACCGCGAAGGCGCCGAGCAACCTGCACGTCTTCGTCGATGCCGCCACCGGCAAGGTCCTCGACCAGCGCGACGACGTGAAGGCCGAAAGCCCGGCCAAGTCCGCTTCGAACGCCGCGGCCCCCGCCGCGGCGGGCAACGGCAACAGCTACTACGCCGGCCAGGTCAGCATCGACACGAGCGGCTCCGGCAGCTCGTACTCGATGCGCGACTCGACCCGGCCCGGCATCAGCTGCGGCCGCGAGGGCGGCTCGGTGTTCACGAAGTCCAGCAACAACTGGGGCAACGGGCAGGGCACCGACCTCGAAACCGGCTGCGTCGACGTGCTCTACACGGTGCAGACCGAGTGGAACATGCTCAAGGACTGGCTGGGCCGCAGCGGCATCGACGGCAACGGCAACGGTTTCCCGGCCTCAGTCGGCCTGAACGACGTCAACGCCTACTGGGACGGCTCGTCCACCCACTTCGGGCACTCGCAGGACAACCAGCGCCAGGCGACGTCGATGGACGTGGCCGGCCACGAGTTCGGGCACGGCATCTTCCAGAACACGCCGGGCGGCGCGGGTTCGGGCAACGAGAACGGCGGCCTCAACGAGTCCACCGGCGACGTGTTCGGCGCGCTGACCGAGTTCTACGCGAACAACCCGGTCGACACCCCGGACTTCACCGTCGGCGAGGGCGTGAACCTGGTCGGCAACGGCCCGATCCGCTACATGTACGACCCGAGCCGCGAGGGCGACCCGAACTGCTACTCGTCGTCGATCCCGAACACCGAGGTGCACGCGGCCGCGGGCCCGCAGAACCACTGGTTCTACCTGCTGTCCGAGGGCACCTCGCCCACCGACGGCCAGCCGGCGAGCCCGACCTGCAACAACAGCAGCATCACCGGCATCGGCATCCAGAAGGCAGGCAAGATCTTCTACAACGGCCTGCTGCACAAGACCTCGTCCTGGAACCACAAGGCGGCCCGCAAGGCCACCCTGCAGGCGGCGGTCGACCTGTTCCCGGGCAGCTGCACCGAGTTCAACGCCACCAAGGCGGCGTGGGACGCGGTTTCGGTCGCCGCGGTCTCCGGTGAGGCCACCTGCACCGGCAACCCGCCCGCGGGCAACGACTTCTCGGTCAGCCTGTCGCCCTCGACCGCGACTGTCCAGCCTGGACAGTCCGCCACGTCGACGGTGACCACCAAGATCACCAACGGCAACGCGCAGTCGGTGAAGCTGACCGCGAGCGGCCTGCCCTCGGGCGCCACCGCGACGTTCAACCCGGCGACCGTCCAGTCCGGCGCCACCGCGACCGTCACGATCGCCACGACGGCCAGCACGCCGAACGGCACCAGCAAGGTCACGATCACCGCGACCGGCGCGAACGCCACCCACACCGCGGACTTCACGCTCACCGTGGGCAGCGGCAACCCGGGCGGCTGCGGCGGCGTGACGGCATGGGACTCGAACAAGTTCTACGGTCCGGGCGATGTCGTCTCGTACAAGAGCCACAAGTGGACCTCGTCGTGGTACTCCGTCGGCGCTGAGCCGGGTGCGCCCGGTTCCTGGGCCGTCTGGACCGACAGCGGGGCCTGCTGACGCAGTAATCTCTCCCTAGTTCCCCCAGACCAGCCGGGCACGGCGCTTCGTGCCCGGCTGGTCTCTTTTTGTGGTTGTCCAGACCACCTTGGGCGAATTTGTCTAGACCATACGATCGGGGGTAGGCATCCCCCTCGCCCGCCGCTTACCGTTGCGGCAACACCGTTATTCGGACGGGAGCCCGTGATGAACGGACGGAAATCGCGCTGGTTCGGGACCGCAGTCGCGGCCCTGCTCGCACTGCCGCTAGCAGGAGTCGCCCCCGCCTCAGCCACCGCCGCACCGCAATCGGACACCTGCGCGGTCAAGCCGAGACCGTCGGGCTCAGTACTGCAGGGCTACTGGGAAAACTGGGACGGAGCCTCGAACGGCGTCCACCCCGGCATGGGCTGGGTGCCGATCAACGACCCGAGCATGGCCGCCCACGGCTACAACGTCATCAACGCCGCTTTCCCGGTGATCCTCTCCGACGGCACCGTGCAATGGGAAGACGGCATGGACGCCACGGTCAAGGTCTCCACGCCCGCCGAGATGTGCGCGGCCAAAGACGCCGGCGCCACCATCCTGATGTCCATCGGCGGCGCGGCAGCAGGCATCGATTTGTCGTCCAGCTCGGTCGCCGACAAGTTCGTCAGCACCATCGTGCCGATCCTGAAGAAGTACAACTTCGACGGAATAGACATCGACATCGAAACGGGCTTGTCGAGCAGCGGCGACATCAACACGTTGTCCGCCTCGCAGGCGAACTTGGAACGCATCATCGACGGCGTCCTGTCGCAAATGCCCTCCGGCTTCGGCCTGACCATGGCCCCAGAAACGGCATACGTCACCGGCGGCTCGGTCACCTACGGCTCGATCTGGGGCGCATACCTGCCGATCATCAAGAAGTACGTGGACAACGGCCAGCTGTGGTGGCTGAACATGCAGTACTACAACGGTTCCATGTACGGCTGCTCCGGAGACAGCTACGAAGCCGGAACGGTGCAAGGATTTACGGTCCAGACGCAGTGCCTGGACAAGGGCCTCACCGTACAAGGCACCACCATCCGCGTCCCGGCCGACAAACAGGTCCCCGGCCTCCCAGCCCAACCAGGAGCAGGCGGCGGCTACATGGACCCCGGCTCGGTTTCGCAGGCCTACCAAAGCGTCCCGGGCCTCAAGGGCCTGATGGACTGGTCAATCAACTGGGACGGCTCAAGGGGTTGGACCTTCGGCGACAACGTGAAGTCGCTGCAAGGCCGCTAGACCGCTGCGGGCCGGGGTGCTGCGCAAGGCGCCGCCCCGGCCACAGCTCAACTTAGAAGGGCCGCCAGGGAACTCCCCCGGCGGCCCTGAGTTCGTGAGGGCCACCCTCACTGACTCTGATTCCCTCAGGGTTCCCCTCACGACCTTCCGCGCGCCGCACCACGCCGCACCACGCCGCACCACGCCGTGCCGTGCCGTGCCGTGCCGTGCCGTGCCGTGCCGTGCCGTGCCGTGCCGTGCCGTGCCGTGCCGTGCCGTGAGAGGCTCCTTCACGGACTTAGCTTCCCTCAAGAGCCCCTTCACGGACCCGCCCACCACCCGCCAGAACGCGCCCCAATGCCGCATTGGGTGCATCCCACGCACCCAATGTGGCGTTCGGTGCATCTGACGCACCCAACGCCACATTGGGGCGCAAGCCCCGGCCCACTCACGAACCGCAGCAAACGCACCCAACAATCGAGGCACCCAGCCCCTCCCCCGCACCCCGATATAAAGCGTCCCTGCGGTCTGGGGGTGCTTGTCAAGGCATCTTTCCCGCCTTGACAAGCAC